>NZ_JFYC01000009.1:0-147620 GCF_000588535.1 Acinetobacter sp. 742879
AACGATGTTAAGTCTTAAGTGGCGCAGCGGACGGGGCTCGAACCCGCGACCCCCGGCGTGACAGGCCGGTATTCTAACCAACTGAACTACCGCTGCACTTGAGAGCTTAACGTAAAGGCTTGGTGGGCGCTGACGGGATCGAACCGCCGACATTCTGCTTGTAAGGCAGACGCTCTACCAACTGAGCTAAGCGCCCTTAACGTCTTCATCGTTTGTGAGGTGCATTATAGAGAATCTTTAACAGGTGTCAAACGCTTTTCGACAACTTTTCAAAAAAATGCGAATGAATGATTAAAAATAAGTCATTATTAAGTAAAAAACAATTTTTTGTATTTTATTTAAGCACTTATTTTAATATTTTGATCATTCAGCTAATTAAATAAAAATTTTTAAAATCTTATTTTAGGTTAAAGATTGCTCAGACAAATAAACCAATGCATCTTCAGCGACTAAATCAAACAGTTCAATGATTTCTTCATTACGCATTCGAATACAGCCATGTGACATGGGAACGCCCATCGGTTCTTTATCAGGAGTGCCATGAATATAGATATAACGCTGCATGGTGTCATGACCTTCGCCTTTATTAAAGCCTTCTTCTAAGCCATCTAACCAAAGAATACGTGACAATATCCAATCTCTTTCAGGGAATTGTGCTGCTAGTTCACTACTATAGACCTCCCCTGTTGGCTTACGTGCAATAAAAACCGCATTTTGAGGAGATTGTGCACCTATTTTTTTTGCAACCCTATGCCATCCACGTGGAGTCCTACCAGTATTCTCTTGCTCACCGATTCCGTTCTTTCCGGTAGAAATGACATAAAACTTATTATGTTTAGGCAAAGTTAATGTTTGATTTGCTAAATCGATGAGGACGTCTGCTTCTTCGAGCTTAAATTGAGACATTGAACTTATTCTCTTATATCAACTCAAATACTTTGAGTTTAAGTAAAAATTTATATGAAGAACTTGTCTTGCGCCAAAATTAAAAGATTATCAATCTTTTAATTTTGTCTCAGGGCGTAGCCATAACCAAACTGCAACGATGAACATGGTAGTATCAGTAAAAATCTTGACCCAAAGCGGTGCTGAAGTAAATAGCATTATAAGGCCACTGATTGCCATCATTATGCTTGCAATCCATTTGGCTTTACGTGGTACTGTACCATTGGCTCGCCAATCACGTAATGTTGGGCCGTATTTGGGATGGTTTAATAACCAATCATCCATTTGTGGCCATCCCTTTGAAGCTGCCCATGCAGCCAGAATCAAAAACACTGTTGTGGGCATACCTGGTAAAATTGCTCCAATAATGCCTAGCGTGATAAAAATCACGACCAAAGAGCGCCAGAACAATGTTCGCATATATAAACCTTAACCTGCTGTTAGCGTTAGTATAAAGTGTTTTTCTAATATTGTTTGTTGATCCCTTATGAAATTAGGATGAATTACTTCGAGTATTAAATATATGAATATTGCCTCAGTGAAAACTTCCTATTTCGAACCATGGCTTCAATTCCAACATCCTATCGTGCGACAGCTGGCTTTTTGTATCGCTAGTCCAAATTTACTTTGTCAATTACCAAAAAGTTTTTCTATACAACATGACTTTAAGCTGCACCCAACCGAAGTATGGGAAGAGCATTTCCAAAATTATTTACCACGGTTAAAAGAGCTCGATAAGTCACCAGAGCCTTTAATCCAGTTTTTATCTCAACTTAAAAGTACACGCTTAGGCTTACGCTTTGAGAATTTACTTTGGTTCTGGCTCCAAGAGGATAATTATCATCCTTATCAACTGTTAGGTCATAGTATTCAAAAAATTGATGGAGCAAAAACTTTAGGTGAACTGGATTTTTTAATTTTAAATAAAAAAACTCAACAAATTGAACATTGGGAGGTCGCGTTAAAATACTATTTGGGCGAGGCAGACTTACATTTAGAACAATGGATTGGATTAAACCGTCAGGATACTTTAAGCAAGAAACTTTATCATTTTACGAATAAGCAATTTCAATTTTCTGAGGCATTAAATTTTAAGATTCAACAACGTTTTGCAGTTTTAAAAGGACAACTCTACCTACCACTTCAACTAAATTTTCAAAAGTCGCCACCAGACTGGATAAATTTAAAGCGTCGTTTGGGATATTGGGGGACTACCATTCTCCATTCTTCTTTTTATCGATTGGAAAGACATGAATGGTTGTGTCCAAATAAAGAGCAGACTTCAAATCAAGCACATTGGTGGACAGACGGTCTATATTGTAAAAATAGTAAAGAGATTTTGTTTTATATGTTTAGACATCCTTCGTACTTAAACATCAAGCCTCAACTGCAAAAATTAAGCTAATTAACAATAAGTTTTAAGCTTCTAGAAACATTTTATAACGTTTTTACTATTAAACAGTCATGTTTCTTTTTCCGTTTGTTTTTTAATCTAAATTTACTTCATTATTAAATTTAAACGGAGAAAATGATGAAAAAAGTTTTAGCTGCGTCTGTAATGGTTGCTGTTATTTTAACAGGGTGTAATACGTTTAAAGGTTTTGGGCAAGATGTTTCTAAAGCAGGTGATGCTGTAACAAATACTGCTGAAAAAACACAAGATAAAATGTAAGTTAGAGTTGTTACTTCAAAAACCTTATCATTCCGATAAGGTTTTTTTATTTTTACGTACCCATCATCTAGAGATTCGCCTATTATATCGGACTATATTTCACCTGATCAGCACGCAATTTTCGGTATGAACCATTCAGACACTCTCTCGCTTAGCTTAGAACTGTTACAACAACCTTCTGTTACTCCTATTGATCATACATGCCAAACCATCATGGCAGACCGTTTAGCCAAAATTGGTTTTCATATTGAACCAATGCGTTTTGGTGAAGTTGACAATCTTTGGGCGCGTCGCGGAACTGAAGAACCTGTATTTTGTTTTGCCGGTCATACTGACGTAGTTCCGACAGGTAAGTTAGAAGCATGGAATTCAGATCCATTTGTACCTGAAATTCGCGATGGAAAATTATATGGTCGTGGTTCGGCCGATATGAAAACAGCACTTGCAGCTATGGTCGTTGCATCTGAACGTTTTGTCGCAAAACATCCTGATCACAAGGGTTCGATTGCTTTTCTAATTACTTCTGATGAAGAAGGACCTGCTATTAACGGTACGGTTAAAGTGATTGAGACTCTTGAAAAACGTAACGAAAAGATGACATGGTGTTTGGTAGGCGAACCTTCTAGTACTCATAAATTGGGTGATATTGTTAAAAATGGTCGTCGTGGTTCACTTAATGCCGTATTAAAAGTTCAAGGTAAGCAAGGTCATGTGGCTTACCCACATTTGGCGCGTAATCCAATTCATGAAGCATCACCAGCTTTAGCAGAACTGTGCCAAACTGTTTGGGATAATGGAAATGAATATTTCCCAGCAACATCATTTCAGATTTCAAATATTCATGCTGGCACTGGCGCAACAAATGTCATTCCTGGTGCACTAGAAGTTACTTTTAACTTCCGTTATTCAACAGAAGTAACAGCAGAACAACTTAAACAACGTGTGCATGAGATTTTAGATAAACACGGTTTACAGTACGAAATCGTTTGGAATCTTTCTGGTTTACCATTCCTAACACCTGTAGGTGAACTCGTTAATGCAGCGCAAACTGCTATTTTGAACGTAACGGGTACTGAAACTGAGCTTTCAACGAGTGGCGGTACTTCTGATGGTCGTTTTATTGCTCCAACAGGCGCACAGGTATTGGAATTAGGTGTTCTAAACGCAACAATTCATCAAATTAACGAACATGTTGATGTACAAGACCTTGATCCACTAACTGATATTTATGAGCAAATTTTGGAAAATTTGTTAGCTAAGTAAAACTTAAGATCTAACGAATTGAAAAAGCGCCCTTTTGGGGGCGTTTTTTATATTTAAAGTATCAATACATTACATTCTTTTAAAATTTTAAAGATTATTTATATTCAATAAACTAGAAAATTAGTTTTAATAGAAATAGCTTATAAAGCTGCTTTTGAATTCTTATCTATCCATTGCAATATAGTTGGCCAGACTTCTTTAGCAGCATTTTGGCTAAGTACAATTCGACTATGAGAATAATTTTCTAAGTTACTATTGGAATAGCCAAATTCTCGAAATATATTATTTTCATTTTCAAAAGCTTGCAAATATTTATAGCATCCTTTAGCAGGGGCAATAAATTTATCGCCAGTCCCGCAAATAGAATATATTGGAACTCTAATAGAGCTCATAAATTTTTTATAATCTATATCTTTAAATTCACTTATAAAATTTTCCTTTAAGTTCCAATTAAACCATGGACGCATCGTGTAATAGGTTTCATTTATTCGCCCCAACTTAAATTTATTAGCAGGAATCTGACCTAGACCTTTTACAATTAATTTTGCAGAAAACAATTTAATAAAATCAAAGGAATTATTTACTGCTCCAAATGCTTGGCAAGCAATAAAAGTAATACTTTGAATATTTTTTAAATATTCAGGATAATTAATTAAGAACATGGTTAAGCATAGCCCTCCACCACTATGTGTTACACAGTGCAAGGAGGTTATATTAAAATTATGGTAAATATAATGAAATGCAGTTTTATATTCATATAATGCAACAGTTTCAAAATTAAATGGTATCTCTGTTTTTGGGCTAGTACCATGCCCTCGCCACTCTAAAATAAAACAAATATAACCATGATTTGCCAAATAATCTGCAATGCCTATACAAACAGTTTTATCCGAAAATGCACCATGAGATAAGAAAATTGCTTCTTTTTTTATTAGAGAATTATTTCTTTTAGAAATTTCCCATAAAGCAAATTCACCATGATCATCTGTTTTTAAAATATGTAGCTCTTTATGAATTGACATTTATTTATCTACTGTTGTAAAGACTTTATTCTAGGTTGACTTAGCAATGCTTGAATGAGTGGAGTATAAAACTCACCCTCATTAATAAGTTTAATATATTCGTCTGTATACTCTACCCAGCCTTCTTCAACTAAAGCATCCCATATCGGCTTATAGTCGAGTTTAATATCGCTATTAAAAATTTTCTCATATTTTTTTGTATTAATTTTCATTTCTTGTAATGCTTGGAATATCCAGATTAGCTTCACATCTTCAGTATCATGAACAAACATACGTTCAATAGGAAGCTTATTCAAAGATATCGCATCATAATATTCATTTAGGTTTCGGTGGTTCATTGCTGAAACAGACTTAATTTCTGATGAGTTAGGCTGTAATCTCATATTAACCGCTGCATAGCCTAATCCGCTCATTGTTGTCATTTTACTTTGACCATTTTCATGTAAACAGTCTCGGAGATTATCTTCATATAAATATTTTTCTGAGATCAGATGATTATCATTTGGTTTTTCCCAGTCATATACTGTTTTTTGTTTATAGCCTTTACTTATTAAGAATTGTTTTGCAATATTATACATTTCAATTTTTTTCTCAATAGATGGCGTATTCTGCTTTTGTTTTGTAGCAAAATCAGATCGACCAGCAATATTAAGCTCATAATGAGTAATATGTTTTATTCCTGATTGAACAATACTTTCTAAATCTCCTAGCATTGCTTCAATCGATTGATTTGGCCAGCCATAGATCAGATCAACATTGCAAGATAGAGAATACTTGTGGAATAACTCAATCGCGTCGAAAACTTGTTTTCTTGTTTGTTTTCGACCACTGGTAACGATTAGCTTATCATTAACCTGTTGTACCCCCATACTGACTCGATTGAAACCAGTCTCCTTAATTGCTCTTATTTTATCTTCGTTAAAAAGTTGAGGAATACCTTCTAAAGTCATTTCTATGGGTGTAGATAACCCCATGTCCGGAAAAACGGATGACACAATGTTAGCCAGTTTTATATAATCATGAGGTTGAAGTAAGTTAGGTGTACCCCCTCCTACATATAGGCTTTCTAGTTTAGCGCCTTGATAAAATTCTTTATATAATTGAGCCTCCCTATTTAAAAAGTCCAGATAATAATCTACTTCCTTTTTACCTTTATAGTCTTGAGTAGGGAAAAGACAAAATCCACAATGAGGTGGATCAGTAGGAATACAATAAGGAATACCTAAATATAAATTTATAGACTTATATTGAGCCTCCGTATTTAATAAAAAGTGATTATTTTCTTCCTCCTTTAAATCTGTTTTCCATATTTTAGGTGAAGGATGAGTATGTAGAACCTTATTTGATAAATGTCTTACTTTATTTTTTTGGATGAAATTTTTAATTGAAACAATATCCATAATCCGTGTATCTTTTATCCTATTAAAATAAATATATTATATTTAAGTATATTATTTTATACAATTAATTTAATTATTATTTCCCACTCGAAAAATCTTTATTAGTATAATTTAAATATTATTAAAAAAATCTTAAACTATATTTCAACATGTTTAGAAATTATTTAGTTTTAATAAAAAAGGAACTCAAAATGAGTTCCTTTTTTAGATATTTTATAGATGAAGTGAATTTTGAATATATTGCAAATTAGGAACATGGTAGCGTTGATTATCCATACGGACATATTTAAATACCGTTGGGTGCTGCAAAGACTCTTGTATATCTTCATTTTCATCTACGACTTCAGAAATACGCAGACGAACTGAAACTGGCATCGATTTACACATAAGTGCAAAACGTTGACTAATGTCTTCACTTTCAATGACTAATGCTACTGCTCGAGAATCTATTTCGTTGTGAACCGAATAAACAGGGAGTTTTACATCATGCCATTCAATATGCTTGATACCATTTTTAACATCCATAGCAGATAACACTATATTTTGTGGCAATAGCATCGGCACTTGCTGATGGCATTCAATAATATATGCATCAATAAAACCAGTTGAGACAGTAATTAAATGCTGAAGCTCTTGCTGGTCCATTTCATTAATTAAGGATGTACTTATATTACTTTTCATTAGGCAAGTCCCCCTTCAAATGTCATGAATAACGCATCAATATTGTGAAGTAAGTCTTCTTCTTGGAAAGGTTTACCCATGTATTGGTTAACACCTAAAGTAAATGCTCGTTCACGGTGTTTTTCACCAGTTCGTGATGTAATCATAATCACTGGCATATCTTGATGTAGATCATGATGTCGAACGAGGTTAAGTACCTCAAAGCCATCCATTCGCGGCATTTCAATATCAAGTAACATGAGATCTGGTTTAATATTTTCCAACTGCTCAATGGCATCAACCCCATCTTTAGCTGTAACTACATCATAGCCCTGACGTTCAAGTAAGCGAGACGTCACCTTACGTACAGTTACCGAGTCATCTACAATCATGATAAGACGTCGCTCGTCAGACTCGCGTTTTCTATAAATAGTTTCATTAAGCGATTTATGTCGGCGAGTAGATTGAATTTGGCGAGCAATATTTTGTCCATCTAAAATTAGACAAACTTGGCCATCACCTAAAATAGTTGCTCCTGCAATCGCACCAATGCTAGAGAATTGTTGTCCTATTGGCTTAACTACAATCTGTGCGCGTGAGCCAATCAGTTGGTCAATTAATAATGCGACGTTTTGTCCATTATTTGCCTTAATCATTAATACTGGTAATGAATACATCATTCCACTTAAACGCGGAATTGGTTGATTACCAACAAACTCAGATAAATAACGTAATGGATAACGCTTATTTTCAAATTCAAAGAGCTCTTGTGCACTTCCGAAATATTGTTCTAATGATGCTGGTGAAACTCGTACAATTCGATCAATCTGAGCCAATGGAATTGCAAATTGCTGATCAGCAACTTTAACCATTAAAGCATCACTAACAGCTACTGTCGTTGGAACACGTATGGTAAAGACAGTTCCCTGCCCGTATACAGAGTCGACACTCACATGGCCACCTAAGGCCTTAATATCACTTTGCACGACATCCAGCCCTACACCACGACCTGAAATCTGAGTGACTTGATCGGCTGTACTTAAACCAGGATGGAAAATCAGCTGTAAAATATCTTGATGTTCTAATACTTGCTCTGGATTAATCAAACCAGACATTAACGCCTTTTGACGCACCTTCTCGATATCAATACCTTGCCCATCATCCTTAAATGTAACTACAACATCTGTACCTTGACGATGAATATTGAGTTCAATACGTCCCGTTTCTGGTTTTTTAGCTTGCTCACGTTGCACACGGTCTTCTAGTCCATGGTCAATTGCGTTTCTAAGCATGTGCTCAAGTGGCGTAACCAAACGTTCTAACATTGTCCGGTCCAGCTCGCCTTCTGTATTATTAACAAAAAGCTCTGCTGGTCGATTTAACGCGGTAGAGGTCTGCCTCACAATTCTTTGTAGACGAGGCAATAATCGAGAGAATGGTACTAAGCGTGTTCGCATGAGACCTTCTTGAATTTCAGCCTGAATACGCGATTGCTGTACCAATAAACCTTCAGTGTCTCTAATCTTTTCAGATAATGTATTTTTAAAATCTACTAAATCCGATGCAGACTCGGCAAGAGACTTTGATAACTGATTTAATGAAGAATATTGGTCCATCTCTAACGGATCAAATTCCGTATAACGCGAGTTCTCAATACCGTGTTTTGCAATAATTTGGGTTTCCAATTCACCTTCCATTCGACGCAACTGATCTGCAAGTCGCTGAATAGCCAATTCCATTTCCGCTAAGGTATGACCAAATTGGCTTAAATCCATTTCAATTCGCGAACGGTTAATCGAATTTTCACCAGACAGATCAATCATTTTTTCAATTAAATCTGCCGAGACTCGAATCATCTCATTATTTTGATCAAGGCGTTGTGCTTGTTCCCACTCACCCATCATTGGCGGTGGTTCTGTACCGTCACCTTGCACAAAACTCATTACAGGTTCCGTGCTGAATAGATCATTTCTAGTTAACTTACTAGGAATTTGAATTGCTGTTTCAATGAACTGGATATTTTCCAGACTTTGTTGTAAACCATCGAAGTGTTGATAATTTTGTTTAAAAATTGCCTCTTTTAACCAGACAATTGCACTCTCTAATAAGTTGTCATAAATATTTGAGCTGAAATGATGAAGCGCAAATTGTTCAAAAGCATTCTCAAGTTGATAAGCAATCGCTTGCACGGTTTCAAGTCCCAGCATACGGGAACCGCCTTTCAAGCTGTGCACTGCCCTTTGTAGTTGAAGCAAGATACTACGGTTAGTACGTTGCTCGAACCATTGTTTTAATAAGTGATCGGCCATTTCTAATAGTTCGGCCGCTTCCTCCATGAATGTCTGCTCGACAACAGTATTAATATCTTGATCTGGGATACTCTCTGTATGATCGTGATCAGCATAAAGAACTTGTAATTCGGTTTGCTCAACAAGTTGATTATTAGACTTAGCAATCTGCTCAGAAGCAGAAGTTAACTCACTGAGGTTTAACTCCGTATTATTTATCGCTTCTTGTTGTAATACTTCAAAATTTAATTCAGGTATAACATACGTTTCAGGTTCTGTTTTGCTCTCTTTAATATGAGAATCAAATACCTGACCTGCATTTTTAAGTGCTTGAATAGTATGAGAAGCAGCATAATCTAGGTGCTGTTCACGCACTATTTGAAGACGGTCAGCCAAGTCATCTTGAACTAGTCGAATAAAATCAATGAGAGCAGACGAAGCTATCAACTGTTTTTGAATTAAACGCTCATAAATACTTTCTAACTCATGTGCAATTAAACCAATATAAGTTGCCTGAATCATATTTGCCCCACCTTTTAAGGTATGCAAATAACGCATCAGATTATTGAGAGCGGCAAAGTTTTCTTGATCATCAACCCAAAGATTAAGATCTGTATCCATTCCCTCAAGCAACTCATCGGCTTCTTCAAGAAAAATATCTAAAAGATCTGGATCAAAATGACGGTTTACATGCTCAGATGAAATGAATTGTCGATCTAGTTGTACACTCTGCCCTATGGTGACCTGATCAGTGAATACATTTTCTATCAGAGGATCATTCGCTGTTTGTTCAACTTCAGCATTAAACAATGGTTCAAAAACGTCTTGATGAGTTTCTAAAGATTCGGAATTAAGATTTGGAATATATTGAGTATATAGTTTTAGCTCGTCCAAGACATTTTGGTGTTGCTCAATGATACTTACTCTTTGTCCTGCGGCTAATGCATCAAATAACTGAATTAATTGTTGGTGCGCTTTTTGATAAATTTCAAAAACATAATCTGATTGCAATAAATCAGGTCGATCAAGCAATATGTCGTAGCTTTCTTTCAACTGGTTAGTATATTCATATAAACCAATCATTGCCTGCGACTGAGTGTGTTGCAGCAAAACATCTGCTTGTTCACTTAAACGTTCAAGATAATAAGGAAACTCTGTACGTATTCCCTTCTCAAAGTCTAATTCCGCATCAAGTAATTCAGCAACATTTAGCTGTAATAGCTGAGACACTAAACCATGTGGCGGCATGAGTGGGCTTGAATGCTCTCCATGCTGCTCCATGTAAGTATCCCAAACCTGATTAAATTTTTGTAGATCACATTCCAATTGCTCAGTAGAGCAATGTGCAGCCAATAGATCTAAACTATTTCGAATAAACTGACGATAATCACGGAGTAATGAAATTTCTTCTGAATGAGAAGAAAGCTCTTCTTGTAATAGTATTTTAAATAAATGCTCAACTTTGGTACTGGCATCAAAGATTGGTTCTACATGAGCCATGGCAGAGCTGCCACGTAATGTATGTAACGCACGTATTAGAGCATTATAACTTTCATGCTGATGTATTTCTTTTTCCAAAAACTGATCAATTGTCGCTAAGTGCTCTTCTGCTTCTTCCATAAATAAAATTAAGGTTTCAGCAAGAGTCTGTTCAGTTTCTATAGCAACTTCTGGAGTCAAAATAGTTAAAACTTCTGTAGATTCTGGTTCTAAGTCATTTGTTTCTAAACCAGTTTGAGTTTCAGCAGTAAGAATATCTGATAATAATAAAAGTTCGTCTAATGCGTGTTCTATACTTTGCTGTTGCTGTAATTGTTGTCCCAATAAAATGAGGGGCCTAAAGTCTAGGGTATGATTTTTTTTAGATTTGAAGTCATCTACTAACTTAAAGAAATAGAACTTAAATACCAACTGAACATATTGTTGGATGTTAGGAGTTAATCCGAGACTCTGATTGATTACCCGATTAAGCGTATCTTCTACAGTCCAAGCAAGCTCAGCAGAAGATTTGGCACCAATCATTCGCCCAGAACCTTTCAATGTATGAAAATGACGGCGGATTTCAGTAAGCGTAGCAATATTTTTAGATTGCATCCATTCGTGAATCAAAGATTGTAATTCAACAAAAATTTCTTCAATTTCTTCGACAAATATTTCAAGAAATTCATCGTCTTGTTGAGAGTAGCTATCTTCCGGTAGCATCATTGCTTCAGTTAAAGTTTTTAATATTTCTTTCATAGCAAAGGCTTCTTTTGCTTGTCTCCCAAATGGAGAAAAACGACAGAGTCAACACCAGAAAAATAGCTGTTTCCCCAATATTTATCTGGTGTTGTTAATACTTTTTAGAAGAATAGCGGTACTGAAACAGCTATTCTCATCCCCAATTTAATCAGGTAATTTAAAGTCCGTTACCGATTCACGTAATGACTCTGCCATGTTTGCTAGTTCAGAAACAGAGCGTGCTGTATCAAAGGTTGCAGTTGTCGTTTGTGAAGTAATTTCTTGTACGACTGTCATGGTGGTAGCAATGTGGCTGGCAGATGCGGATTGAAGTTTTGCTGCATCAGAAATGCTGGCAATTAAGTTTGCCAAGTCACCCGATACTTTTTGAATTTCATCCAAGGCAATACCCGCGTCTTTTGCCAAGTTTGCACCACGCACAACTTCAGTGGTGGTTTGTTCCATCGAAATAACAGCTTCATTTGTATCGGTCTGAATTGTTTTAACCAGAGTTTCGATCTGTTTAGTTGCCGATGCAGAACGCTCTGCAAGACGCTGTACTTCGTCAGCAACCACGGCGAAACCACGGCCTGCTTCCCCAGCCATAGAAGCTTGAATTGCAGCGTTTAACGCAAGAATATTAGTTTGGTCGGCAATATCGTTAATAAGCGATACGATGTTACCAATTTCTTGTGACGACTCACCCAATCGCTTAATACGTTTAGATGTTTCTTGAATCTGTTCACGGATTGTGTCCATACCTTCAATTGAACGGTTTACCACTTGCGCACCATTAGAGGCAATTTGTACCGAACGTTCTGCTACCTCAGCAGACTCAGATGCATTTGAAGATACTTGGTCAATCGATTGCGCCATTTCATTCATTGCTGTTGATGCACCAGCAATTTCTTGAGCCTGATGCTCAGACGCCTCTGCTAATTGGTTCGTAATACTCTGCGTATCTTGCGTATAGCGAGCAACCTCTTGAGAGGTTTCATGAATACGGGATACAAGATCACGTAGTTGGTCAATCGCAAAGTTAATCGAGTCTGCAATCGCTCCCGTAAAATCCTCAGATACGGTTGCATATGAACGTAAGTCACCATCTGCAAGATCGGCGATTTCATCCAGTAAACGTAAAATCGCGTTTTGGTTACGGTCATATTCGTCTTGTAATCGAGTAACACGTTGTTTATCCATCACACTACGTAATGTGATCAATTTAAATACAGAGAAGATTAAGCCTGCTAAAGAACTGATTAGCACCGCGCCTAACAATAAAGTAAGCCAGTTCTTTCTTGCTACATCAGATAAATGCCCCAAGTTATCTAACATCACATCTGATTTAGAGAAGATCTGAGAAGATGCCTGACGAACATTGACAATCTGGTTACCATTTTTTAATACCGTGGCAGCAGCAGATTTTAATACTTTGTCATATTCAGATTTAATACTTTCTAATGATTCACGTAAAGCTGGATCTGCAATACGATCAACACCCAATTCAGCATTACCATTAAGTTCAGCATTTAAATACGTACCAAACGTATCAATGTCTACACCAAAATCGCTAGTCGATACATTACCATCGGTACCACTTAATACCGAGTTAATAGAACGTAAAATACGTTCGGCAATAAACACCTGGTTTTTAGCAATAATTACCTGACTACTTGGCAAACCTTGACGCGCCATTTGGTCAACCATCAAGTTATATTCTGCCTGAATCTCAGGAACGGTTTCGCTAATAGAGATGTTAGTGTCATATAGCTGGTTAAGGACTTTTTGATGTGCTGAAATCAAATCGATGTTTTTTGAAAGTTCAGTCCACATAACTTGAACTTTTTGATATTCATCAGTCGATTTACCGTGAATATTTTCAATCTCAAGTAAGTTTTCATTAAAGTCTTTTTGAGACTGCTGTAGCTTGGTGATTGCCTCTTGAGAGCCAGACTCAGTTGCTTCAGTTGCTTGTTTAGAAATCGTTTGAGATAACAAACGTAACTCACCGAGACTTCGAATTAACTGGTTATGACGTGGAACGTTATAGAACAGATAGGCTAGAGAAACTAATGCAAGAACAAAACATAAAAGTGCTGCATATAGGATTGGCTTGGACTTTTCACTTTCCCCAAATAAACTGGCAAACTGCTCAATTTTTGACTGGATTGTTGCAATAAAATTGACACCCGATTTTTCGGACGTAACCCGACTACTGCCTTTCTTTTTAAGCTTAAAGCCCATAGCTTTTCCCCAGAAAAATACTCTGTTTTCACAGCGTAAAAATTAGTTTATAAATTTTGTCGATGCATTCATGTAATGTGGGTTTTGCAATAAACGACTAAATAAAAAGACATGCCAATGCTGGTTATGTTGATGAAAATAACCTTGGCAATATTCTTTTAGATTTTCCTCTAAGTCTAAGCTTTGAGAAAAAAAGCTTTTTTTATTAAAGTGCTGAATCCCCAAAACCTGATCCACGACCAACCCCACATACTGGTCGCGATGGCTAATACACAATACTTTTTGAGTTGACGAAAATGAACTTCGTTGCCCTAAAATAAAATGCGCCAAATCAGACACTGAAAGTAATCTTCCTCGAATATTTGCCAATCCCTTTACCCAACTTTGGGTATTTGGAACTGGTGTATATTTTGGTGGATAGATTACTTCTGACACTTCCCCAAGTGGTGCGACAAAGTATTGCCCTCTCATTTCAAAAGCAATTCCTGACCATCGCTGTGCTTCATTTTGAACTGAAGCGTAATTCTTATTACCCCGTTTAGACAAACGAAGTAACTCGATAAATCCATTCGCTGCCATACTCGATCCTATAAAACGGGTACAAAATGCCCGTTATTTATGTTTTTATGGATGGATGAGTTAATTTAGAAATTGTTTAATTACATCAATCAATTGATTTTCTTCGATTGGCTTAATCAAATAATCGATTGCACCTTGACGCTTGCCCCATACACGGTCAGTTGCCTGATCTTTAGTACTCACAATCACAACAGGGATATGCTTAGTGTCTTCATCACGAGTAATCTGACGTGTTGCCTGAAAACCATTTACACCCGGCATTACAACATCCATCAATACAAGATCTGGTTGCTCTGCTTTTGCAAGAGTTACACCATCTGCACCATTTGATGCTTCAAGCACGTCATAACCATGTTTGGTTAGGATCTCTTTAAAACGGAAAGTTTCTGTTGGTGAATCATCTACAATGAGAATACGTGCCATTTTTTTGCCCTCAAATTATTGTTTATGAACTTACATGATTACGAATCGCGTTTAACAATTCATCTTTGCTAAAAGGTTTCGTCAAGTATTCATCTGAACCTACCACACGCCCTTTTGCCTGATCAAATAAACCATCTTTACTAGAGAGCATGATAACGGGAATATTCTGATAATTTTGAGAGTTTTTTATCAAAGCACAAGTTTGATAACCATCTAAACGAGGCATCATGATATCGACAAAAACAATATCCGGATTTGCTTCTGCAATTTTGGACAAAGCTTCAAATCCATCCACAGCAGTAATCACTTCACAGCCTTCGCGCTGTAATAAGGTTTCTGCTGTACGGCGAATGGTTTTTGAGTCATCAATCACCATTACTTTCAGATTTTGGAATGCATCTTCCATTTAATCTTCCATCCCCATAAAAATAAAATATAAATGCAATTTAACTTAAATTTGTTTTTACACATTTATACGCATTTTTAACATATCTCACCTTCTATTTTCAATGAGGCATTTTTGTCTACTTTCTCATTTATAAACAATAACTTTTAACCTCATCACACTTTAATTAAAATTATCATTTTTTTTATAATGACTATATTTTTATTCAGCTAAATAATAATTAATATAATGAAGATTAAATATTTAAAAATAAGCGACTTAGCTATCTTTTTTGGGGATTTTCAATGAATGACGGGATGAAATATGCCTTTTACAGGAACTGTTTGTCTGTATCTATAGGCATTATTTCCTTCGGATCACTCTTTTTCTTACCCTCTGGTGTTGCTATTGCCGATACGCCTAAAGCGGTTTGGTATCGTTATTATGATCAACATGGTATTGCCAATATTAGTACATCGGTCACACCTGCTCATATTCGTTATGGTTATGAAGCTCTAGATCGTAATATGCAAGTGATAAAAAGAAACCATTCTTATAATGCTGAAGCTGATTTAAATCAATCAAGTCAACGGGCATTATTGGCGCGACATAAAGAACAAGATATCAAATTAAAAAAAGCTTATAGCAATAGTAAGACAGCTTCGATTAAAAGAGATCAGGCATTAGTGTCTATAAAAAAGCAAATTAATTATCAACAGGAACAACTTAATCAATTACAACAAGACAAAATTTTATTTAAGCGTCAGGAAATGGAGTATTTCAGAAAAGGAGAACCGATTCCTGAGCGTCATAAGGCGTTGATTGAAAACAATCTAATTAATATTAATCGGGTTAAACAAACACTTGAAACACTTTCCAAGACCTATAATCGAACCAACAATGAGTATGAAAATATTATCGATCGTTTAAAAAAGCTTGAATAACTGCAAAGGTTTATCAAGAATAGGGGCAAAATAAAATTTGAATTATAGGATGATGCTGTATGCACACAATGCATCTCACCCCTTCTACTTTTTTTAAACTGAGTATTATTAGTTTATGTTTAATTTTAGCTGCATGTAATCAGCAAGAAACAACCAAAACTACTGAATCAGCTCCTGTCAAAATTGAGCTTATTCCTCAAGATCTTATTGCAGTTAAAGAAGGAGCTCTTGACTCTCAAACTGCATTTACAGGAACTATTCGAGCGGTTCAGCAAAGTTCCATTCAGGCACAAGTGAGTGCAACGGCGACGAATGTCACTGCAAATGTGGGTCAACAGGTACAAAAAGGCCAAGTTCTAGTCAGATTAAATAATCAGGACAATGTTGCACGATTAGCACAAGCACGAGCTAACCTTGCATCAGCTCAGTCACAAGCTGAACTTGCTCGTAATTTGATGAACCGAAAACAAAGATTATTTAATCAAGGTTTTATTGCTCGTGTCGAGTTTGAACAAAGTCAGGTTGACTATAAAGGCCAGCTTGAAAGTGTAAAAGCACAACAAGCCAATGTTGATATTGCTAAAAAAGCGGATCAAGACGGAATTATTACTAGTCCAATTTCAGGTGTGATTATTAAACGCCAAGTTGAACCCGGCCAAACTGTTTCAGTTGGACAAACACTATTTGAAATCGTAAATCCAGATCAACTTGAAATACAGGCCAAGTTGCCAATTGAACAGCAAGCTGCACTTAAGATCGGTAGCAACATTCAATATCAAATTCAGGGCAATTCTAAACAATTAAATGCAACGCTAACTCGCATTTCACCTGTTGCAGATCAAGATAGTCGACAAATTGAGTTTTTTGCTGCTCCTAAAGAAAAAATTGACTCGTTAAGTATTGGAGCTTTCATTAATGGAAACATTTTGCGCAATGACACTCATCAAGGCCAAACTATTCCTTTAGATAGTATTCAAAATATACAACATGATCCGTTTGTATGGGTGATACGCAATCACACCATTCAAAAAGTTAAAATTCGGGTGGTTGAACAGCGTTATAACGACAATATTGCGTTAGTTGAAGGTTTACAAAGCACAGATCTGGTCAGCCGTATTCAATTTGAAGATTCCGACATTAATAAAAAAGTGACGGTTACAACCGACAAAAATAAATAAGGTAGCAAATAGCGTATGTGGTTTACTCGAATCAGTGTGAAATACCCCGTTTTTACCATTATGATGATGCTCAGCTTAATGGTACTCGGGTTGGCCTCTTGGAAACGTATGACTGTCGAAGAGTTTCCAAATATAGATTTCCCATTCGTAGTAGTCACCACACAATATGCGGGTGCGTCACCAGAAGCGGTTGAGTCAGATATAACAAAAAAACTTGAAGATCAAATCAATACAATTTCAGGAATTAAACAGATTACTTCACGCTCAAGTGAAGGCCTTTCAATGGTGATTGCCGAGTTTAATCTTGATACTTCTTCGGCGATTGCGGCACAAGATGTTCGTGACAAAATTGCACCCGTCACAGCGCAGTTCCGTGATGAAATTGATACACCGATTGTGCAACGCTATGACCCCTCTTCTAGCCCAATCATGTCAGTCGTATTTGAATCAAACAGCATGAGTTTGGCGCAATTAAGTTCGTATGTAGATAAAAAAATTGTACCTCAGCTTAAAACGGTTTCGGGTGTCGGTAATGTGAATTTATTGGGCGACGCTAAACGGCAAATACGAATAAAGGTTATTCCTGCACAATTGCAAAGCTACGGCATTGGTATTGATCAGGTCATTAACACCTTAAAAAATGAAAATATTGAAGTGCCTGCAGGGACCTTACAGCAAAAAAATTCTGAACTGGTTGTACAGATTCAATCAAAAGTTATTCATCCCCTTGCATTTGGTGATTTGGTGATTGCCAATAAAAATGGTTCACCCATTTTTTTAAAGCAAGTAGCAACTGTTGAGGACACACAAGCCGAACTACAATCGAGTGCCTTTTATAATGGAAGAACTGCGGTCTCAGTCGATATCTTAAAAAGCTCCGATGCCAATGTAATTAAAGTCGTCGATCAGACTTATCAAACGTTAGAGAAATTAAAAGATCAAATGCCTGCGGGTTTAGATTACAAAGTCGTAGCTGATAGCTCTAAAGGTATTCGCGCTTCAATCAAAGATGTTGTTCGAACCATTATTGAAGGTGCTGCTTTAGCAGTTCTCATTGTTTTACTCTTTTTAGGCTCTTTCCGCTCTACAGTTATTACTGGTCTAACCTTACCGATTACCTTGCTCGGAACCTTAACTTTTATCTGGGCATTTGGGTTTAGCATTAACATGATGACGCTGTTAGCTTTGTCACTCAGTATTGGTTTACTCATTGATGATGCAATTGTAGTTCGGGAAAATATTGTCAGACATACTGAACTGGGCAAAGACCATGTAACCGCTGCTCTTGAAGGGACAAAAGAAATTGGTTTAGCTGTACTCGCAACCACGCTTACTATTGTGGCAGTCTTTCTACCCGTAGCCTTTATGGGTGGTCTGATTGGACGCTTCTTTTATCAATTTGGTGTAACGGTCAGTACGGCTGTTTTAATTTCAATGTTTATTAGCTTTACGCTCGACCCAATGCTTTCAGCTCATTGGAAAGATCCTGTAAAGAAAAAAGATAATTGGCTACAACGTTTTTTTAACCATATTTCTAATTTGTTAGATCGGCTTACTCATGTTTATGAAAAGCTATTAAAGCTTGCTCTACGCTTCCGTTTCATTACAGTCATTGTTGCAATCGCTTCATTATTTGCTGCATTAGGCCTGTCTAAACTCATCGGGACCGAATTTGTACCTACACCAGATAAAGGTGAAGTCCGTATCCAGTTCGAGACTCCTGTAGATTCTTCTTTAGAATATACCCAAGCCAAATTACATCAGGTCGATCAAATTATTAGACAATTCCCTGATGTGGTTTCTACGTATGGCGTGGTTAACAGTGAAGTAGACTCTGGTAAAAACCATGCTGGTTTAGGGGTGACCTTAAAGCCAAAACAAGAACGTAGCTCAGATCTTAATACTCTCAACAATGAGTTCCGTGATCGTTTGCAAACTGTAGCGGGTATTCGAGTGACCTCTGTTGCCGCAGCACAGGACTCTGTCTCTGGCGGACAAAAGCCAATCATGATTTCTATTAAAGGATCTGACCTAAATGAACTACAAAAAATTTCAGATCGCTTTATTGCTGAAATGGAAAAAATTAAAGGCGTAGTTGATTTAGAAAGCTCATTGAAAGAACCTAAACCGACTTTAGGTGTTCATATTAATCGCGTGCTAGCAAGTGATTTGGGCTTATCTGTTTCCCAAATTGCGAATGCCATTCGACCATTAATTGCGGGCGATAATGTCACCACTTGGGAAGATCGTGACGGCGAAACTTATGATGTGAATTTACGTTTAAATGAAAATAAACGTATGCTTCCGCAAGATGTACAAAATTTATATATCAACTCTAATAAAACCAATGCAGCTGGACAAAATATATTAGTTCCATTGAGTGCCGTCGCAACGACCGAAGAAAAACTTGGGGCTTCGCAAATTAACAGACGTGATCTTGAACGTGAGGTTCTTATTGAGGCAAATACCTCTGGTCGCCCGAGCGGAGATATTGGTCAAGACATCGACAAAATGCAAAAGGCATTTAAGTTACCTGCGGGCTATACATTCGATACTCAAGGAGCAAACGCCGATATGGCTGAATCTGCGGGATACGCATTAACAGCCATTACCCTATCGATTGTATTTATTTATATCGTGTTAGGTTCTCAGTTTAATAGCTTTATTCATCCAGCAGCAATTATGGCCTCTTTACCTTTGTCATTGATTGGTGTTTTTCTTGCCCTATTCTTGTTCCAAAGTACCCTAAATCTGTTTTCGATTATTGGTATTATCATGCTGATGGGGCTTGTCACTAAAAATGCGATTTTGCTGATCGATTTTATTAAGAAAGCGATGGATCAGGGTGTGAGCCGTTATGACGCTATTTTACAAGCTGGTAAGACCCGTTTACGTCCAATTTTGATGACCACAAGTGCTATGGTGATGGGGATGGTTCCCTTAGCTTTAGGTCTCGGCGAAGGCGGTGAGCAAAGCGCACCAATGGCTCATGCGGTTATTGGTGGTGTGATAACCTCTACTCTGTTGACTCTTGTGGTTGTACCCGTCATTTTCACTTATCTGGATGACTTGAAAAACTTTATGCTGCGTCAAACACGACGATTCATGTCATAATGCAGCGATTATCGTATAATCTGCGTTTTTATAACGCTTAACTTTTAGGACTTTTTCCATGCGCGCAAGCCGCTTTTTATTTGCAACGTTGAGAGAAACCCCAAATGATGCTGAAGTGATTTCACACCAGCTCATGTTACGTGCGGGGATGATTCGTAAATTGGCATCCGGTTTATATACATGGCTGCCGATGGGAACACGTGTGCTTAAAAAAGTAGATGCGATTGTTCGTGAAGAAATGAACCGTTCAGGCGCAATGGAAGTATTCATGCCCGTGACTCAACCTGCAAGTCTTTGGGAAGAATCAGGTCGATATGAACAATATGGCCCTGAGTTATTACGTTTTAAAGATCGTCATACGAACCCATTTGTACTTGGGCCAACGCATGAAGAAGTTATTACAGATATGGCGCGTAACGAATTAAAAAGTTATAAGCAGCTTCCTGTAAATTTCTATCAAATTCAAACTAAATTCCGTGATGAAATCCGTCCACGTTTTGGTGTAATGCGTTCACGCGAGTTCATCATGAAAGATGCTTATTCTTTCCATGCAACTCAAGAATCATTACAAGAAACTTATGATGTGATGTACGACACTTATAGCCGTATTTTCACTCGCTTAGGTTTGGATTTCCGTCCAGTACAAGCTGATACAGGTTCTATTGGTGGTTCAGCTTCCCACGAATTCCACGTATTGGCTGCTAGTGGTGAAGATGACATCGCATTTTCAACTGAATCTGATTATGCAGCAAACGTTGAAATGGCTGAGGCTGTTTTGGTGGGTGAACGCGCAGCACCGACACAAGAATTTAAATTGGTTGAAACACCAAACCAAAAAACGATTGATGATGTTTGCCAATTCTTAAATGCTGATCCAAAGCAATCTGTTAAAGCATTATTGGTTCAAGGCATTGCTGATGAAAAAGGTAATGTTCCTGTCGTTGCTCTATTTGTACGTGGTGACCACGAACTTAATGAGATTAAAGCTGAGAAACATCCTTTAGTTGCTGCACCTCTTACTTTTGCAACTGAAGAACAACTTCAAGCATTTGGTTTAACTGCTGGCTTTACAGGTCCACAAGGTTTAGTTGAAAAAGGCTTAACTGTAATTGTTGACCGTGCTGCATCTGTTCTTTCAGACTTCGTTGCTGGTGCAAATGAAGCTGACAAACATGCAGTTGGCGTAAACTGGGAACGTGATGCGCAAATTAGCGAAGTTTTTGACTTACGTAATGTGGTTGAAGGCGATCCATCTCCAGATGGCAAAGGTACACTACAAATTAAACGTGGTATTGAAGTAGGTCATATTTTCCAGCTTGGTACTAAATACTCTGAAGCTTTAGGCTGTAAAGTTTTAGGTGAAGATGGCAAACCATTTACAGTAACTATGGGATGCTACGGTATTGGTGTAACACGTGTTGTTGCAGCTGCAATTGAACAAAACTACGATGACAAAGGTATTATCTGGCCTCAAGCCATTGCACCTTTTGAAATTGCAATTGTTCCAATGAATGCGCACAAATCACCACGTACTCTTGAAGCAGCAGAGTCTCTTTATGCAGAACTTCAAGCTCAAGGTTTTGATGTGTTACTTGATGATCGTAACGAACGTCCAGGTGTTAAATTCTCTGACCTTGAATTGATGGGTATTCCACACCGTATTGTAATTGGTGAAAAAGGTTTGGATGCTGGTACTTTTGAATACAAAGGCCGCCGCGATGCTGAAGCGAGTAATTTAACTAAAGAAGAGCTTTTAGCTAAATTAGTGCGTTAATAAATACATAAATAAAAAAGCAGCTTTTAGAAGCTGCTTTTTTATTTCATTTTTTATGCTTGAACAGTTAAATCCTTGATAGTCGTGGATGAACCATTATTTTTAACCGACTCAATTCCTTTATCACGTGAAGCTTCGCTCGCATAGAACTGGCTCGTGCCAATAATCTGATGATTTGCAGCTTTTAAATTGAAATAAGGTTTCCCATTCTTTGCAGTTAAACGCTCATATCGGGCGTCATCACCACTGTTTTTTTGAATTGACTCAATACCATTTACAGCAGAGGCTTTTGCCTTATATAGCTCGCTATTTAAAATAGGCTCACCATTTCCTGCCTTCAAAATAAAACGATATTGACCATCACTCGCTTGTGAAATTTCGTACCATCCTGCCATAAAAACCTCATTTTTTTGTTGGTGTGGGTATGACTTTCGTTATTATTCTGGACGAAAGTTATTTGTTATTAATGACAATATAAAGGCGTAAATATTCCTTGAACAGTCCATTTTTTATACTTTTTCGTAATAAAATTATAATGATGTTAGGAATTTAAAAAGCAGAGATATAAACATATATCTCTGCTGAAATGTAATAATAATTAACAGTTTAAGCTTTTTTTACAAATTCAGATTTTAACTTCATCTGACCAATACCATCAATTTTACAGTCAATATTGTGACCATCACTTGCATCTGGCACTAGACGAATCGTTTTTACCTTCGTACCTACTTTAACGACTGAAGAAGAACCTTTAATTTTTAAGTCTTTGATTACAGTGACGCTATCACCATCTGCCAAGACATTTCCATTTGCATCTTTAATAATTTCTTGTTCTTCAGTTGCTGATGCTTCTCCTTCTTTCCACTCATATGAACATTCAGGACAAATCAATAAGTCGCCATCTTGGTAAGTATATTCTGATTGGCATTTTGGGCAGTTTGGCAAAGACATGAAAAAAATCTCAAAAAGTATATTATGCGAGATATGACTCATTTTTTAAAGTTTTAAATAAGAGACTTTTACCAAAAAAAAATTTATATATTTATTTTAAGTTTTTACTTAATAAATATTCCTTCAAAATAATTGCGTGATTGTTTTCAACATCCTTGGCTGAATATAAAAGTGTGACTGTATTCCTTGATGCGATTTGTTGTAGCTCCTGAACTGCTGGGTTGGTATCAAGCTCTTTTAAATAGCTCTGTTTAAACTCTTGCCAATGATCTGGCGTTGCAGCATGAAACCATTTTCTAAGTTCTGTCGAGGGTGCTATTTCTTTTAGCCATAAATCCAAATGAGCATTTTCCTTACTAATTCCCCTGCTCCATAGGCGGTCAACCAAAATTCGCTTACCGTCACTAGGATCGGCCTTTTCATAAATTCTTTTAATATGTATATCCATCGTTTTTCTCTGCATATTGTTTATATTTTGGAGTTATAAAATGATTCTATATTTTATTCATTTAGAATAAAGCTCAAAAAGAAAAAGTGAGCAGAAATAAATCTACTCACTTTTCTATGTGACTCTAAAAAATAACTTTTTATTGATCTGGAATTTCAGCTTCAATCAATAAAGTAAGCAAAGATAGGGACTCTTGCCAACCTAAGTAGCAGGCTTCTACAGGAATAACTTCCGGTATTCCTTCTTGCGTAATATGCACTTCTGTACCTACCAATACGCTTTTTAATATAATAGTAACCTGCATAGTCCCGGGTAAATTTGGGTCATCAAATTGATCGTTGTAGCGAATTAGTTCATTTGGAACTAATTCCACATATGTTCCGCCAAAAGCATGGGTTGAACCTGTTGAAAAATTGGTAAAACTCATTTTGTATGAGCCACCAACATTTGCATCAAAACTATGAACTTTCGCAGTAAAACCGTGGGGCGGTAACCACTTGACTAAAGCATCTGGATCTAAAAATGCACGGTAAACTCGCTCGGCTGGAGCCTTAAACACGCGATGAAATTTCACTGTTCCTGTTGCCATCATATTCTCCTTATTTTAATTTCCTTAAAATTATTGAAATTATGGCTATTAGCTTAAACCTTCCGATTTATCCGAACGTATATTTTTGGTGTTTTTTTAAACAAAAAAGCCAGCTTCAGGACAAACTCAAATTACGAAAACTATGGCTGATTTTTTAGTAAAAATGGAGCAAAATAGTCAGCAATCATAAAGAAACATATTGAATTTGAGATTAATCATGAGTCTGCTCGCTTTCTCCTCATATGCTTTAAACGGTGTAGATGCACAAAAGTTTTTACAAGGCCAAGTTACTGTAGATACTGAACGTTTAGCTGAAAATGAAACTCGCTATACAGCTATTTGTGATCTTAAAGGTCGTATTCACTTTGGCTTATGGCTAAAGAAGATGAATCCTGAAAGTTTTGAAATTGTAGTTACTCAAGATCAAGCTGAAGAGTTTGCCAAGCACATTAAAAAATATGGCGCCTTTTCAAAAATGACCTTAAGTGAACAAGGCACTGTGTTCCCAAAAGTGGTGAATGGCCATACTGAATTCAGCTCTACAGAAACTAATATTTCCGAATGGCAAAAACAAGCCATTATGACTGGTCAAGCTTGGATTACACAGACAACTGAACATGAATTCCAACCACAAGAATTACGCTTACATCAACGCGAAGGCGTCAATTACGACAAGGGCTGTTACTTAGGCCAGGAAATTGTGGCGCGTCTTTGGTTTAAAGCAAAACCAAAACACTGGTTACATCTTGTGCAAGGTACAGGTGAAGCGCCTGCTTCAGCAACTCAATTAAATAACGATGTTGAAGTCGTCAATAGTATTGCAAATGATGAAGGCTATCTTGCTTTAGTTGTAGCTAAACCTGCTGCTCTACAAGAGTTAGGACTTCAAGTTCTTGAGTTACCAGAAACTTTAAGTGGTGATGTTGCAAGACCACAATAGTAATTTTTATTAGTTCAAACTGCCCACTGCTAAGTTAGTGGGCTTTTTTATAGATACAAAACACTAATGATTTCATTAGATTAGAACGTCAATTTTTTAAGCTTTATATGCCATCATTAGCCCTGTTGAAATTCAAGAGAAAAAAGATGAAAACTAAACTTGCTACACTCATGTTGAGTCTGGCTATTTTCGGTTCTGCTCATGCTGATGTTAAAACACTTGAACAAAATCTTAAGACGAATTATCCCGATTTGCCTGTAAAAGGTGTTTATCAATCGCCTGTGCAAGGTATTTATGAAGTGTATACAAGCGGCCGCATTGTTTATACTAATCAAGATGCGAAGTACTTTTTTGTTGGTAATTTAGTCGACATTAAACAACAAAAAAATATGACTGAAGAACGTATTGCCGAACTGGGCAAAATTGACGTTAAAAGTTTGCCATTAAATCAAGCGATTAAATATGTAAAAGGTAAAGGCGAACGTACGCTCTATGTCTTTAGTGACCCAGATTGCCCATATTGCCAGCGTCTAGAACAAAATATGGTTGGGATTGATAACGTAACCGTATATGTGTTCCTTTATCCTCTTACTAGTTTGCATCCAAATGCTGAAAAAGTTTCAAATCAAATCTGGTGTTCAAAAAATCCGGCAGAAGCTTGGACAAACTATATGCTTAATCGCAAATTGCCGACTAATAGCAAAAGTTGCTCAAGCCCAATTCAGAAAAATATTGCTTTAGGTCAAAAATTAAATATAGATGGAACACCTACCCTGTTCTTGCAAGATGGCCAAAGACTCTCTGGTGTACCAAGTGATGCCAAACAAATTGAAGCATTACTTCAGTCAGCAAAATAATAATATTACCCACTCCATTATATGAATGTGAGTGGGTATTTTTTCTCCACAATTTGCCCAAAGTGCAGTGCTTTATATACAAATCGGCTGTTTACTTTCAGCAATCAATATTTATGATGAGAAATTGAAACTCTTTCATGCATCAATGGATTGATGTAGCTACGAAGTAAAAGGTTAAAAAGAAATGAAGAAATTACTAATCGCAAGCCTAATCACCCTTTCAAGTGCATCAATTTTTGCAGCTGATAACACAGCGACTGCTGCTAAAACCGATGTTTTTAAACAAGCTGAACAACTCTACGCAGCAAAAAACTACTCCGCTGCATTTCAAGAAATGCAACGCCTCGCCCAAACAGGTAATGCCCAAGCTATCTATAACTTAGGCTATATGACTCAAATGGGCCAAGGTACAGCAAAAGACTCTTCTAAAGCTCTTAAATATTATGAGGATGCTTCAAATAAAGGTTACGCCCAAGCGAGTTACACACTTGCACAAATTTATGAGACTGGTGAATTAGGGGTTGCCAAAGACAGCAACAAATTCAGTCAATATGTTCAAAAGGCATCGGCTCAAGGCTCTGATGATGCAACTGTGAAAATTGCGACTATTTTATTTGCTCAGAAAAAACCGCAGTCACATCAAATTGCCCTGCAAAAATTGGCGCCTTTAATTCGAAAAGGAAACTACCCTGCTATTCAGGTCAAAGCACTCTATGACATTAGCCAAGGTGTGGAAAATAAAAATCCTTTAATGAAACGCCAAGGTATCGAAGCTTTACAGTCAATTGCGCAAAAAGGCTATGCGCCTGCGTCGATGGCTTTAGCAACCATGATGGCGAATGGCAATATCATTCCGCAAAACCTACCGCAGGCTAAAAAGATCTTTACTGAACTTGCCAATCAAAATGTGCCTAACGCTAAAGAATCGTTAGCTTCGGTTGATAAAATTATTGCAGAAAAGAGCAAACAGGATGCAAATGCTCCCGCACAGCCAGCGCCTAAAAAATAGTAAGTAATTAGCCCCTTATGGGGCTTTTCTTTTACCACCACAAAGCAATAAGCCAGCTCACACCAATAAAACCAACAATTGTACTAATCATAAGTGGTGTTAACGCCTTTTCATTTAAGCCATAGGCTTGTCCAAAAATGCCGAAAGCAATCGGCATCGGTAAAGCAGCGATTAATGTTCCTGCGTAAAGCATTTCACGGCTTACATTTGGAGTTATTAAAAAAAGTGTAAAAATAACAGATGGCATTAGTACAACTTTAAAGGTCGCTAACAAAACACTTTCTATATTTACCGTTGTTATTCCAATACCTACTAAACTTCCGCCAATTGCAAACAAGGCCAAAGGCGAAGCTGTACGCCCAAGTAACTCTAAAGATTGGTCAAGCGTTGCAGGAAGATTAACATCTAAAAGAATGCATCCCATCCCAACTAAAATCGCGATAATGACAGGATTCTTGAGTAAGTTTAAAAAAGTCTGTTTTAAAAGTGGTAAAAGATTTTGTTGTTGATGTAAACCAGCTTCGGCCAAAATCAGCATGAGCGCCACAATCAATAAATTCTCAATGATGAGTGTTAAAGAAATATAGATCGCAGCGTGATTACCTATCAACATGGTTAGAATAGCTGTTCCCATAAATCCAGTATTGGACATAGATGCACCCATCGAAATAACGGCGCTATGGGTTAAGCTATTTTTAAAATATTTTCGATAGAGAATGAAAGCCAAGAAAAATAAAATTAAGGACCCACCGCCATAAGCAAGAAAATAAGCTGGGTGCCAAATGTCTTGTAAGTTTTTATTTGCCAAAGAATGAATTAAAAAAGCCGGTAAGGAAATTTTAATTACAAATGCGCTAAGAGCCCTGATCTGTTCAGGTGTTACCAATTTGATGAAGACACAAACATAACCCATCAATAGCAATATCAAGATAGGTAAAATAACCTGAAAAACCACTGACCGTCCTCACTTAGCGAAAGAAAAATGGGCAAAGATGACTTTGCCCAATACAATTAAAAAGAGTTAAAAAGCTGCTTTAATCCATGTGGTTGGCAACGTAAATACTGAGGCGCAATTTTAACTTCTGCCCCTAAAGCCGCTGCTGCATGCCAAGGCCATCTTGGGTCATATAACATTGCACGGGCAAGACCAATAGCATCAGCTTGCTGGTTTTCCAAAATTTGTTCGGCATGTTCTGGCTCAGTAATTAATCCTACAGCAATGACTGGAATAGACACATGCTTTTTGACTTGTTCGGCAAATGGAACTTGGTAACCAGCCCCAATCGTAATAGATTGATGCTCGTGCAAACCACCACTAGACACATGCACATAGGCTGCGCCCAATTGCTCTAAAGCTTTTGATAAACCAACCGTAGATTCAACATCCCAATGCTCAATGCTCTCTAACCAATCGGTTGCAGATAACCTAACACCGACAGGATAACCTTCTGGTACAGCGAGTTTAATTGCCTGAAGAACCTCAAGGGTCATACGCATACGGTTTTCTAAAGAACCGCCATATTCATCAGTACGCTGATTGGCAATTGGCGATAAGAATTGATGTAGTAAATAACCGTGCGCAGCATGAACTTCAATCAACTCAAATCCAGCTTCTACAGCACGTTTTGCCGCTGCTGCAAAGTCTTGCTGAACTTGTTTAATCTCAGCAATAGTCAAAGCATGGGGCGCTGCATCATGAACAGAAAAGGTACTTTCACTTGGAGCAACCGTTTGCCATCCATGAGGCTGATCTTTTGCAATTTGACCTTTACCTAACCACGGCTTTTCAGTAGATGCTTTACGCCCTGCATGTGCTAACTGAATTCCAAATGGCATCGGTGAAAGTGTATGAACCTTAGCTAACAACGTTTTAATTTTGTCACGTTGTTGATCATTCCAAAGCCCAAGGTCAGCATAACTAATCCGACCTTCAGGTTGTACAGCTGTCGCCTCTACAATACAAAGCCCAGCGCCAGATAATGCATAATTCGCCCATTGCTGTTCATGCCAATAGGTAATTTCACCATCATCTGTTGCCGAATATTGGCACATCGGAGCAACTACAATTCTATTGACCAGTTGTAGTGAACCAAAGTTAACCGCTTCAAATAATTTTGCCATTTTTAATTCCTAGAATTGCTTAATTACACGTAAACCTGCACTCCAGTTACGTCCATCTGCTGGTTCAAAGTAACGTCCATTACCATCATTTACGATCACTGAACCTGCATAGTTTTTATCAAATAGGTTATCAACACGGGCAAAGCTATTCACTTTCCAGTCGCCCATTACCCATGCATAACCCACATTAGCTGAGGTTACACTGTAGCTTGGCGCTGCGTCATTGTTGGTATCATTCACGTATACTTTATCCATATACTGTACATCTACACCGCCATATAGCCCGTGCGATGGCTGCCAAGCTAAAGAGGCATAAGCTTGGTTTTTAGCAATTCCAGGAATGGCATTACCCGATGGAATTTGAGCAATACTTCCTAAAGCTGGAATATCAGCATCAAAAGTTGCATCTAAATATGTATAGCTAGCAGTCGCTGTTAAATCTCGCCACAACTTTTTATTCCATGCAAACTCTACGCCTTCACGTAGGGTTTTATCGGCATTACGGAATGTTGATCGACCATTTGAGTTGCCGGCAGAAACGATATCATCTTTGGTTTTAGTTTGAAAAACTGCCAAAGTAAAATCACCTAATTGGTTTTGTGATTTTAAGCCTGTTTCATAGGTATCGCTTGTGGATGCGGTTAAATCAAAATTAAAACCACTTTCTCCATCTGGACGATATGCCATTTCAGTAAAAGTTGGCGTTTCAAATCCTTTGGCATAACTCACATAAGCCATCAGTTCAGGTAAAATTTGCCAGCTTAAAGCAGCCGAAGGCAAAACTTTACTGTAATCAGTCTTACCACTATCGTCGCCATTACTTAAATAGTTATCTTTAGATTTGTAATGGACATTGCTATAGCGAACACCCGTATCTAAACGCCAAGTTGGTAAGAACTGCCATGATGCTTGTAAATATGGGTCGATATTCCACAAAGTATTATCTTCATCACGGCGCAAATTACCTTTGACACCATAAGAAGGCTGTCCGTTTACTAAATTAAAGTTTTCAAAACCTTTACGATCTTCATCCATTGCATCGAGTGCAACACCAACACTTAAAGTAGTATTTGGAAGTAACTCTTTGCCCGTCCAACGGAAGTCAGCACCATAATAATCACGTTCAAAATCAATTACCCCGCCTGCATGATTGATGCTGGCATCTTGTGTTGATTTAGGAATAGATTGATATTGAGTGACTTGGCGATTACCTAAATATGCCATGGCATAGAGTTCATTTTTATCATTAATAGGCTTAGACCATGTCACCCCTGTTTGGGTCTGTTCAATATCTTTACGGACATTAAATTGCTTTAAAAATGGAACTTGTTGCTTTGGATTTGCATTCCACTGATCACGGTTCAAACCCTGCGGGTCATCTGCATGAATTTTTACATAGTTGGTTACCCAATTGATTTTACTACCATCAACAAGATTCCAACTGAGCTTTGCATTATTTAGTACTTTTTCTGCACCGCTATGTTCTCGGTAACCATCAGTATCGAAGTATGATGAACTAATAACATAACTTGGTTCATTCGCGCCCTTTGCTCCACCTTGTAGCACGAGTCCTGCTCGGCTTTTATCGTGGCTGCCTCCCGAATAACTCAGCTCAATCGAATCTTTCCCTTGCCCTTCTTTAGTAGAAGTTAAAATTGTCCCACCCGATGAGTTTCCATAAAGTGAGGAAAAAGGTCCTGTTAGAACTTCAACATGGTCCAGACTACTTAAATCGATATTAGACGTTTGGCCTTGTCCATCTGGCATTGTTGCAGGAATACCATCGACATATAAACGAATACCTCGAACACCAAAAGTTGAACGTGCACCAAAACCACGCATAGATAACTGTAAATCTTGCGCATAATTTTCACGATTGCGAAGCTGTAAACTCGGTATACCCTTTACAACTTCGGTTAAATTTACTTGTGAAGAAGTATCAACTTGAGGTGCATCTATCCGAAAAACCGAAGCCGGTGTCTGCAAATAGGTTGTATCGGTACGGGTTGCTTCCACATGTAATGTTGGCAATACAGTTACGTCTTGTGTTAAATCTTCTGCCCAAACAAGTGGGCTAGAAATACAGCCCATACTCATCAAAATACAGTAATGCAGTCGGTCTAAGCGTAATAAGGACATGCTTATTTCCTTTATTTATATTGTAGTTATGATAACAAAAAGCGGTGTCTTGTCTGGATATTGAATTCGATCTGCATTGTTGTAAATCTGGAACACTCTTCCTCGATATCTAAAAACTGATTTCCAGATTAAAATTATCGACTCAAAGATGGATGATCTTTCCAGCAATATCGTTCAGGCCAATGTTTTGCTTCTTCGGCATAATCAATTCCAATCCGTGGCGTTAGAACTACTTCTGGTTGCGTTGATGCCGCTTCAATCCATAGTCCAGATTCCTCTCCCAAGGTTTGTCCTTTTAAAGTCCGATCAATCCCTAAATAGCGTGTCAATTTGCCGGGTCCAGCTAAAAGCTTATAGTCTTTTTTAGTTGAAGCACTATTTAAAAATGCAGAACGAATCATTACCCCTTCAGGCACACCTTCTGTCTGAGTAATAAGATTGAGCATTTCATACATGCCATAAATTAAATAGACGTAAATCGTGCCACCAGGGCAATACATTACCTCTGTTCGAGCGGTGCGTTTGTCATTGTAACTATGGCAAGCTTTATCACGAACGCCCAAATAAGCTTCAGTTTCACTAATTGTACAGCGGATCACTTGGCCATCAGGTTGTCGCTTACACAATACGCAGCCGATTAAATCATAAGCTACTTCTGAGGTTTCACGTTGAAACCAGCTTAATGGTAAAATATCTGACATAGTAATCTCTGAAATATTACATACCACACGTTATACTTGATTAATCCAGTATATCTGTTAATTCTGCGAGTTGGCATGCCTGAGTTACCCGAAGTCGAAACCACCAAAACCAGTTTATTTCCATTATTGAATCAAAAAGTTCTAAGTGTTGAAGTACGCAATCCTAGCTTACGCTGGCCTATACCAGATGATGTTCAGAAACTTGTTGGGCAACGTCTCATTGGGTTAAATCGACGTTCAAAATATATTTTGGCAAAGTTTGAACAAGATCAAATGCTTTGGCATTTAGGCATGTCAGGAAGCTTTCGTCTAACCGAGCCAAATGACGAACTGAGAAAGCATGACCATCTGATTATTCAATTTGAAGATCAGCAATTACGTTACCATGACCCTCGCCGTTTTGGTTGTATTCTTTGGCTTAATCCCGAGACTCAAGGCAAACTCATAGATACTTTAGGGCCTGAACCTTTAAGTACTGACTTTCATGCAGAATATTTAGCTTCAAAACTCAAAAATAAATCTGTCGGCATAAAAATTGCACTCATGGATAATCATGTAGTGGTTGGTGTAGGCAATATCTATGCAACTGAAAGCTTATTTAATGTAGGCATTCACCCAGCTCAGCCTGCTGGTGACTTAAGCATGCAACAAATTGAGAAACTTGTTGTCGAGATTAAACGCATTTTAAAGTCGGCAATTAATTTAGGTGGCTCGACATTACGAGACTACAGCAATGCCATGGGAGAAAATGGTTATTTCCAGCAAACACTTCTTGCTTACGGTCGTGCTGGAGAAATGTGTGTTAACTGTGAAACCACATTAGAAAACTTAAAACTCGGTCAGCGTGCCAGTGTATTTTGCCCACAGTGCCAACCGCTTAAAAAGCTGAGAAAGCCTTAATTTTTTGGAGGAAGACAACATGCAAACAGCAATTGTCCGACATATTTTAGTTAAAGATAAAGACTTAGCTGAGCAGCTAAAAAAGAAGCTTCAAAGTGGCGCTGACTTTGCCAAACTTGCCAAGCAATACTCTACCTGTAATTCGGCAAAACGTGGTGGTGAACTTGGTGAAGTCAAAAAAGGGCAATTGGTGCCCGTCATCGACAAAGTTGTTTTTACAGCTGCTGAACGTGTGTTACAAGGTCCGATCAAAAGTCAGTTTGGCTATCATCTTTTAGAAGTTAAATTCAGAATGGGTAGCTTAAGATAAGCCTCCTCTCAAGTTAATGTAAACTCATAACCGATAGCCCAGTTACTCAATAGAAGAGGCCGAAATAGCCTCTTTTATTTTTTAAATTTACCACCAATATTCTAGTTGCATGCCAAAATTTGACCCATGTCCTGTGTTATAAAAATCACTATCAGGATATAAACGATCTCTCAAATTCTGTTCATTCTTGTTCCAAAAAGCATAGGTGTAATACAATCGAAGTTCAGGTCTGTCGTAATATCCTGTTCCTTTTAGTGACCAAGTTGGTGCAATAGTCAATTTTGTTAGGCTTCGATTTTGATCATTGCTATCTATCCAGTCATAGCCAATTTCGGTCGATATTTTAAAATGGTCTTGTACAACATACGCCATTCTGGAGCCTATGGAAAACCATTCACTATCATTCTGATTCTTAAATTTATCTTTTTGATATATAAATTGAGCCTGTCCATTGAAAACTTTATTTTCAGATTCCCAATCTAAAACTTCAATGAATCTTAAAGAAGAGTTATCTCGGTCCAACTCAGGGTTGCCAGTATAACTTAGCCCCATACCTGCTCCTTCGCCATATTGCAAAGCAACTGTATTCTTACCATTTAAGACATCGGAAGTTATATTCTGCAATGTTAAGGCCCAACCTGTATGATCTGCATCAATAATAGATAAGCCTGTATTCAGTTTATTTGTACCATTTAGCTGAATGTCTTTTATGGTAAGGTCATGTCTATTAATATATTTTTTCTGAAATACATTATCTTTTCTAGAGAAAACATAGCTTAATGACAGATCATTAATTTTATAATTATCGATCCCGAACCCTGTTCCGCTTTGGTTCCAATAGAATAAATCAGACATATGAATATCATTTCGATTATAAAATCTTCTGCCTAACCAAAGATTTGCTCCATTTAAATAAGAAATATTTTTCCAATCTAGATAGATTTGATTTAGCCGCGTATATCCATGGTCACCACTGAAACTTAAACTTTGACCATACTGATTATAAAATTGAAGCATTCCATTGATACTAATCTCAGAATTATCATTCAATTTTAGAAGATTCTGTTTGGCAAATAGCTCCGCATATTGTTCACATTCATTTCCAAGACGATATTTTGAAGGTGCGCCAGTGAGCTGAAAACATTCTTGTAATTCCCCGCTCTCTGTAACTCCTATACCTGTACGTACATATCCTCCAATTTCAGTAGCGAAAGTAATTTGCGATATGGCATAAAACGTAGTTCCAATAATCCAAGGAGACTTCTTCATTTAAAATTCCTTTTTAAGTGTGAGTTTTCCACACTCACTTATATTCCAAGCAAGGTTGGATAAAAGGACTAATGGTTATTAGAAAGAAAACGAAGACTATTTGATTGATTTGAAAAGGCTCAAACAAGAGCCTCCATATATTATTTTTAAAACTAGATCTAAAAGAGAAAAATTGAGTTCGTGAAGTCAGCTTTTGTATTTAAATATTTTTAGCATGAGCATTCATTTGATATGTCCAAGCTTTAACAGTTTCCCCTGATTCAAGCATTACATCTACTATAACTCGTTCATATTGAAAGCCTTCAAAATCATCAAGCATCTGCCAGTTTTCAGCAAGTTTTTCTGTGCTAAATAGATAGCCTTCTACCCACTCCGCCTGAGGATCTAACACAATTGCTTTTAAGCCTTGATCTGGTCCCCAATCTAAAATATGTATGATTCCTCTTACTGAAGCTTTGGTCCACGTTCCCCCAATCTGTTCGAGAATATGTGCATTTGCTTTATTTGGACATAATGTTCCATACACAAAAAGCTGATTCATTCATCTATCCCTTTTTCAATATTCATAGTTGGTCTGATCTGCGATCTTGCAATTTTATCAATATCTTGATTCCAATATAAAATATGAAGTAATAAAAAACGGCACTCAAGGTACCGTTTTTATTTCAAATCTTATTAGGCTTGCTTTTTCAACTCATCACGAATTTCACGTAATAATTGAATATCTTCAGGAGTTGCAGCTGGAGCTTCTGGTTCATTTTTATCACGGCGAAGTCTATTTAATAATTTCACCATTAAGAACACAACCCAAGCTAAAATAATGAAGTTAATTAAAATGGTGAGGAAATTACCATAAGTTAAGACATTAACACCTGCTTTTTGCAAAGCATCTAAAGATTGTAAATTGTTAGGGTTTGCACCTAATACAATGAATTTTTGTGAAAAATCAACACCACCACCAGTAATCACACTGATAAGTGGCATGATAATATCTTTTACTAAAGAGTCTACGATTTTGCCAAAAGCACCACCAATAATCACACCGATGGCTAAATCCATCATATTGCCTTTAATGGCAAATTCTTTAAATTCTTGAATAATACTCATCTAAACATCTCCAGATGTCGGGGGGCCGAAACACGTCATATTTTTCTTTTTCATTGGCATCTTATCGAATTAGATAGTACTCGCCATGATATTGATAATTTAATATTTTTATCAAAAAAAGAAAGTTATTTCACACTTTAACAACATATTCTCTTACAACAAAAATATGATTTTAAGCCCACTTTAATTTCAAATATAACGATTAAAAAAACCGCTAAATTAATTTAGCGGTTTTTTCTTTTTCATTTAAGAAAAATTATTTATCACGGTTACGTTTACGTTCATTTTCAGTCAAGTAACGCTTACGGATACGGATTGATTTAGGTGTTACTTCTACTAACTCGTCATCTTCAATGAATTCAAGCGCTTGTTCAAGCGTATATTCAATTGCAGGTACTAAAGTTAAAGCATCATCTGTACCAGACGCACGAACGTTAGTTAATTGTTTCGCTTTAGTAGGGTTTACAACCATATCGTCTGAACGAGAGTTAATACCCACGATCATACCTTCGTAAACTTCTAACTGTGGTTTAGCGAACAAACGACCACGGTCTTGTAAACTGAACAATGCATAGCCCAAGCAAGTACCTTGAACCATAGAGATCAATACACCGTTTTGACGTTTCGCAACAGTACCTTGTTTAACAGGACCATAATGCGAGAAGCTTGAAGTCATGATCCCTGTACCAGAAGTCATAGTCAAGAATTCAGAACGGAAACCAATCAAACCACGTGAAGGTACAGTTGCTTCAATACGGATACGGCCTTTACCGTCAACTTCCATATTGGTCATCTCTCCTTTACGGTGACCCATTTGTTCCATTACAGCACCTTGATGCTGTTCTTCAACGTCAAAAGTTACGTTTTCGTAAGGCTCTTGTCTTTCACCATCAATTTCTTTGATGATTACTTGTGGACGAGATACGCCCATTTCGAAGCCTTCACGACGCATGTTTTCAATTAAAACTGAAAGATGAAGTTCACCACGGCCAGATACTTTGAAACGGTCTGGACTGTCAGTGTCTTCAACACGTAAAGCTACGTTATGAATTAATTCGCGATCAAGACGTTCACGGATATTACGTGAAGTTACGAACTTACCTTCTTTACCAGCAAACGGAGAGTTGTTTACTTGGAAAGTCATAGATACTGTAGGTTCATCTACAGATAAAGCTGGTAATGCTTCAACATTTTTCGGATCACAAATGGTGTCAGAAATGTTAAGTGCGTCGATACCAGTAATACATACGATATCACCAGCAGATGCTGATTCAACATCGATACGCTCTAAACCATGGTAACCCATGATTTTTAAGATACGGCCGTTACGTGTATTGCCTTCTTTGTCAATTACAGTAACAGGAGTATTTAATTTTACTGAACCACGCTGAATACGACCAACACCGATAACACCTACGAAGCTGTTATAGTCAAGTGAAGAAATCTGCATTTGGAATGGACCATCAACATCAACTGCTGGTGGTTCAACGATGTCTACAATCGTTTCGAACAACGGTGTCATGTCTTCTGCAAGTTCTTCTGGAGCAGGACCTGCTACACCACGTAAACCTGATGCATAGACGATTGGGAAATCTAATTGCTCATCAGTTGCACCAAGGTTATCGAATAAATCAAATACTTGATCAATAACCCAATCTGGACGCGCACTTGGTTTGTCAACTTTGTTGATAATAACAATTGGCTTTAAACCACGAGCAAAGGCTTTTTGTGTCACAAAGCGAGTTTGTGGCATTGGGCCTTCTTGAGAGTCAACTAAAAGTAATACGCAGTCAACCATCGACATAACACGTTCTACTTCACCACCGAAGTCGGCGTGTCCCGGGGTATCCACGATGTTGATACGGTAAGTTGTATCAGTACGTTTATCTAACCAAGTAATAGAAGTGTTCTTTGCAAGAATGGTAATACCACGTTCACTTTCAAGCGCATTTGAGTCCATGACACGCTCAATCTCGCCTGCTCGTTCACCGAGAGCACCAGATTGCTGAAGTAGTTTATCGACAAGTGTGGTTTTCCCGTGGTCGACGTGCGCAATAATTGCGATATTACGGAGATTTTTGATATCTGACATGAAAATTCGAAACGCCTGAAATTTGAGGGCAAATTATACAGAAAAACACTACTCTTGAGTAGTGACAGTTTATTGACATTGACAAAAAAATTTTCCAATAGCCTGTATTTCGTTTTGTAAAGATAGGTATCTCGATTAGAATAGCGCCAATTTGCGAAATTGCGGCGTACCTACACCCATGTCCAATCAACACTCTCAAGACCATCTTGACCTTGTTTATGGCTTAGATGATCGACCAAAACCTTTGATCGCTTTTTTAGCAGCTTTCCAGCATTTGCTTGCGATTATTGTACCAATTGTTACACCAGGGCTTTTAATTTGTTTAGCTTTAGGCGTATCACGCACCGAAACTAACATGATTTTATCTATGTCTTTGGTGATTTCGGGTATTGCTACATTTCTTCAATGTAAAAAAGTCGGCCCGTTTGGTGCAGGTCTTCTGATTGTACAAGGCACAAGCTTTAACTTTATTGGACCAATTATTGGTATTGGTAGTGCAATGGTTGCCGCAGGAACTCCTGTAAACCAAGTTATGGCTGCAATTTTTGGTGTAGTCATTGCTGGTTCCTTTATTGAAATGGGTGTTTCGCAAATTCTTCCATGGGTAAAAAGATTAATTACTCCCTTGGTGACTGGTATTGTTGTTCTATTAATTGGCTTAACGCTTATTAAGGAAGGCTTGATTAGTATGGGTGGTGGCTACCAAGCCATGCAAGACCATACTTTTGCAAGTGCAGACAACCTTATTATGTCATGTACCGTACTTGCTATTATTATTGTGCTAAACCGCATTCGGGTGGTTTGGATTAAAAGCTCAGCAATTTTAATTGCTTTAGTGATTGGTTACATTCTTGCAGGATTTATGGGTTACCTAGATTTCTCAGGTATTAAAGATGCGCCTCTTGTACAGATTCCAACGCCGATGCATTTTGGTTTAAGCTTTTCTTGGGGCTTATTCATTCCAATGGCTTTTATTTATTTAGTCACATCTTTAGAAGCGATTGGTGACGTGACTGCAACCAGTAAACTTTCAAACCAACCCGTTAATGGTCCAGAATGGATGAAACGTATTAAAGGTGGTGTTTTAGTGAATGGTGCGAACTCTTTACTCGCAGGTTTATTTAACACCTTCCCTAGCTCTGTTTTTGCTCAAAATAATGGTGTCATCCAACTCACTGGGGTTGCAAGTCGTTATGTGGGTATCTGGATTGCTGCTTTACTTATTTTATTAGGTTTATTTCCAGCAGTAGCTGGTGTAATACAAGCCGTACCACAGGCGGTATTAGGTGGCGCTGTGATGGTCATGTTCGGTGCCGTAGCTGCATCAGGTATTAACATTCTCTCATCTATTCATTTAGATCGCCGAGCACTTTTAATTATCGCAATTTCACTTGCATTAGGTTTGGGGGTTGCTCAAGTTCCTCAAATTTTGGAACACCTACCAGAATTATTTAAAAATATTTTTAGCTCTGGCGTAGCGACAGGCGGTATTGCAGCATTAATTTTAAATGTTGTACTTCCTGAAACACACAAATAACTATTTTTTAATTTTGATTACTGCCCAGTTTCCACTGGGCATTCTTCTTCATGAGAGATGTACATGGATCCTAGAAGTGAAGTGATATTAAGACAACAAGACTATTTAAAAGGTAGAGTCTTGTTAATTAATGCACCGAGTGATGCCCTAGTCAGTCAATTACCAGCTGATATTGATGCTTCAGTCTGGACATGGAACCATGCTGACTACCAGAGCTTTATAAATAGTGGAACAAATGCGCATTTCTCAGTTGAGTTTCCATTACAAAAATTCGATCAAGCTGTCATTTTTGTTCCCAAATCTAAAGAACTGTTAAATTACATATTGCATGTCGTAATGAGCAATCTTAAAACTGCTCAGTCTGTTTTTTTAGTAGGTGAAAAAAAAGGTGGTGTTGAACGCGCTGCCAAACAATTACAAAGCTTCGGCAAAGTACTTAAACTTGATAGTGCACGTCACTGTCAGCTATGGCACTTAAAGATTGAAAAAACAGAACAGCTTAAACCTCTCGAAAGTTGGCTTAAAACTTACACTGTTCATGTTAATGAACAAGAACTTACGATTTGTGCCCTTCCCGGTGTGTTTAGCCAAAATCATCTAGATGTCGGAACTGCTGTTTTACTCCCTTATCTTAATCAGGTGAAATCAGGTAGAATTGCCGACTTCGGGTGTGGTGCTGGAATTATCAGTTGCTATTTGGCAAAAATAAATTCAAGTAATATTATTCATGCCCTAGATATTGATGCTTTCGCTTTACGGTCAACGGAAATGACTTTTAGTCGAAATGGAATAGGTTCAGACCAGTTGAGATTGCAGCCTGTTACAGGAATTGCAGACGCTCCAACAGAACTCGATGCCATTGTCAGTAATCCCCCTTTCCATCAAGGTATTCATACCAACTATGATGCAAGTGAAGGACTCTGCCAGAACGCTAAAAAACATTTAAAGGCATCAGGTGAGCTATGGATTGTAGCAAACCGTTTTTTAAACTATCCGATCTTAATTGAGAAGCACTTTGGTCAGTGCCAGATTAAAACTGATCATCAAGGCTTTAAGGTGTTATATGCCTGTGCATAACAAACTATGTAAGGAATCTCCATGAGCGAAACACATGCTCCTGAAAAACTCCAGCGTAAGCTTGGGGCTCGTCATCTGAATATGATCGCCATTGGTGGTTCCATTGGTACAGGCCTCTTCCTTGCTTCTGGATCAACCATTGCAAACGCTGGCCCTGGTGGAGCGCTACTCGCCTATTCACTCATTGGCATTATGATTTACTTCTTAATGACCAGCTTAGGTGAGCTTGCAACTCACACACCAACATCCGGTGCCTTTTTTACTTACGGCAGTCGTTATGTCGAAGAAGGCTTTGGTTTCGCTCTAGGCTGGAACTATTGGTATAACTGGGCAATTACGGTTGCATTCGAACTTGTTGCGGTTCAGTTTATTATGAAGTTCTGGTTCCCTGATATTCCAGGGTTCTATTGGAGTGCCCTGTTCCTTATTGTTATCTTTCTGATCAATGCCATGACAGTAAAGGGATTTGGGGAAAGCGAATTCTGGTTTTCGATGGTAAAAGTAATTGCGATTGTTGCATTTATTATTATTGGCTTAGCCATGATCATCAAGATTATGCTAACTCCAGGTGTTGCAACTTTCGGAAACTGGACCTACAAAGAGGCACCTTTTGTAGGCGGTTTACAAGCCATGATTGGTGTAGCAATGATTGCTGGATTCTCTTTCCAAGGAACTGAAATGGTTGGAGTTGCTGCTGGCGAATCAAAAGATCCAAAGAAGACAATTCCACTTGCAATCAAACAGATTTTCTGGCGAATCTTATTATTTTATATCCTATGTATTTTCATTATCGGCACTCTAATTGCCTATGATGACCCGAATTTATTGCAAGCAGCAGCCACTGAAGATATCGCGCTTTCTCCGTTTACATTGCTTTATGAAAGAGTAGGTTTTGCTTTCGCTGCGAGTTTAATGAATGCTGTCATTCTTACTGCTATTTTATCAGCAGGTAACTCAGGCATGTATTCCTCAACTCGTATGTTGTTTAAAATGGCTCAAGAAGGCCGTGCACCAAAGTGGTTTGCAAAACTTGATGGTCGTGGCGTTCCAATGAACGCGCTATACGCAACGACATTTATTGCTGCATTCTGTTTTTTAACGACATTTATTGGTGAAAAACAAGTATTTAACTGGCTACTCAATATGTCGGGTATGTGCGGTTTTATTGTTTGGTTAGGAATTGCGATTTCACATTATCGTTTCCGTAAAGGATACATTGCTCAAGGCTATAAATTAGAAGATTTAGCATATCGTGCCAAATTTTTCCCATTTGCACCTTGGTTTGCATTTATTCTTTGTTCAATCATTATCTTAGGACAGAACTACCAAGCCATTTTAGGTGGAAAAATTGATTGGTTAGGCTTACTTTCAACTTATATTAGCTTGCCATTGTTCTTGATCATTTGGTTAGGTTATAAGTGGAAAAATAAAACCAAATTGATCTCTTACGATCAAATGAACGTCAAACCTGAGCAAGATTAAAACTGGTCATTAAAGTAAATCAAAGATCAAAAGCTTGATCTTTGATTTAAAAAGCGTAAAATGCCGTTCAGATTTTCAACGGCACTTTTAAATAAGGAGGACATCATGCCATTAGTACAAGGTAAAACAGATTAAATAATTTGGCACGATGTCAGCTCACGGACAAGTGTACAAATTCACACCACTTGTCCGAATGCTTAAATTTAGAACCTAGCATTCGCTAGGTTTTTTTATGCCTGCTCGGACAAAAATAAGAGAAAAATTATGGGCATACAAAAAATATTAAACAAGGAGGCACTCTATGGTGTCCCTGTTAAAATTTTCACTCAAGACATAGATAGTGAAAGTATCGAACAACTCAAGAAAATGGCACAACTGCAATTCATCTATTCTCATATTGCTGTTATGCCCGATGTTCACCTAGGAAAAGGCGCAACTGTAGGTAGTGTTATTCCAACTAAACACGCCATTATCCCTGCTGCTGTAGGGGTAGATATTGGTTGTGGTATGAATGCAATTCGCTTGAGTTTAAAGGCTTCACAATTACCTGATAACTTAAGTCGTTTGCGTGATGCGATCGAACGCAAAGTCCCGGTTGGCTTTGCTTTACATAAACAGGTTAAGGCAAAGGCTTCCAGCATTATTCCACTTGAAAAACGCTTAGAGCCAATTATCAAAAAGCATCCTGGCCTTGTTCGTATGCTTCGACAATTTGATGCAACATGGCAAAAGCAACTTGGGACCTTGGGTGGTGGTAATCACTTTATAGAGTTATGTATTGATGAGAAACAAGATGTATGGGTAATGCTACACTCAGGTAGCAGAGGGCTCGGTAATGTTATTGGTACTTACTTTATTGAGTTAGCCAAAAAAGAAGCTCAGCATCGCTTTGGCCATGTACCAGATAAAGACTTAAGTTATTTTGCTGAAGGCTCAAAAAGTTTTGATGATTATGTAGAAGCTGTAGAGTGGGCACAAGAATATGCTTTTGGAAATCGTAAAGAGATGATGCGATTAATTTTAGAAGCGATCCGCCCTCTTCTACCTTCTTTTCAAATGACAAAAGAAGCGATTAATTGTCATCATAATTATGTAAGCCGTGAAATGCATTTTGGTGAAAATCTATTGATTACCCGAAAAGGTGCAATTAGAGCAGGTTTAGATGAGCTAGGTATTATTCCAGGTTCAATGGGAGCACGATCTTATATTGTTAAAGGCAAAGCAAATCCTGAATCATTTTGTTCTTGTTCTCATGGAGCTGGGCGTAAGATGAGCAGAAGTAAAGCAAAAGTTCTTTTTAATCAGCAAGATCTTATTGAACAAACCCAAGGTATTGAATGCCGTAAAGACAGTGGCGTTGTCGATGAAATTCCAAGCGCTTATAAAGACATTGATGAAGTCATGGCGAATCAGTCAGATCTCATTGAAGTCGTTCATACTCTAAAACAAGTTTTATGTATTAAAGGTTAAAGCATGAAAATTAAAGAAATGCCAAAGATCAAAGTCCGTAATCAAGTAGCTCTATCCCCTTTACTTCACAAAGGTGGTATGCACGAAACGGAAAAACCTCGTGCTCAACATCGCAGAGATAGACAAGATGCTAAACAGCAATTGAAGAAAGGTAATTGGTAACTAATTTAAACCAAGATCGAAAGTCATTATTAAGGAGACACAGAAATGACTAAATATTTTAAAAATCGCCATAAAAAAAGCGACTCTAACGAGTCGCTTTTTTACTGTTCAAGAACTCAAATTATTGAGCTGCTGCAGGAGCTGCCGCTTCTTGACCAGGTTGAACAACTACAGTACGGCTACCAGTGATTGTCGCGAATACACGACGGTTCATAGCACGGCCTTCTTTAGTTTTGTTGTCAGCAATCGGTTGATCCCAAGCGAAACCTTGAGTAGACAAACGAGATGCATCAACGTTGTATTCGTTTACAAGAGCTGATTTAACAGAGTTAGCACGAGCTAAAGATAAACGTTCGTTCAACTTACGTGGACCAGTGTTATCTGTGTGACCTTCGATACGTGCAGTAGCGTTAGGGTATTCAGTTAACTTCTCAGCAACTTTAGCGATTTCTGGCTTGTATTGGTCTTTGATGTTTGATTTGTTAGTATCAAAGAACACACGAAGTTCCATGTTAAGGTCTTCAGTTAACTCTTGTGGTTGTGGAGCAACTGGAGTTGGTTCAACTGGAGCAACTTCTACTACAGGAGCAGCAGGCTTCAAGTGACCACCAAGAACTACGTTTAAACCAGCAAGAGCTGTATAGTTCCAGAACTCTTCATCAGCGTTATAAGTAGCACGAGCTTCTGTACGAAGAGATAAAGCATCGTTTAAGCGCCAGAAAGCACCAACACCCGCATTACCTAAAGTACCTTCTTCTGAGTTACCACGTGTACCACGGTTTACGCCATCAAAGTCATACTTGTAGTGACCAGCACCTAACAATACGTATGGCTTGATTTTGCTGTCGTAGTTTTTAGTGATTAAATCAGAAGTAACATAGAAGTTACCGTTGATTTGTTTTTGTTTATATTCAGCACCAGCAGCAGCGCCGTCTACGTCGCCTTTAACTTGGTTATATTCAGCTTCGAAACCTAACCATGGTGTTAACTCGATACCAAGAGCTGCACCAACGAATAAATCGTCTTGTAACTCAGGTCCGTTAGTTAAGTTACCATCTTTACCGCCATTGTTGTGTTGGCTGTCTTGGAAAGTGTAACCAAGCAATAATGGAGTAACTGTTACGCCAGCATTAGCAGCAGCTAATGGAGCAGCAACAAGCATAGTAGCAAGTGCAATACGACTCAATTTCATGGATATCCTCCAGAGATAACAATTGTTGTTCAAGCTCAGCCTAAATTTATTGGCCCCTGAGATATTTTCACCCCAGTATTATTTTTAAGCTATTCACATTTGAATCATACAAACACTTGATAGACTTTCCAAGTGCTTGATAATTTTAATCAAGTAAATTATTGACAAAATTACTTACAATTTCCGTTGTAATTCGGTAATTTTTCACTCAACTAGCAAATATGAACAACTTCTTTCTTTCGCTTACGGTGATTTTACCAGTATTCTAGCATCCTGATAACCTTTATTTAATTTTGTGTTTCCTCACTATAAAAATCATTATAAGCCATTGATAGAAAGCATAAAATCAAAATATTTCTTTATATATTAAGGAATTTTAATGTTTAAATCTCCTGGTTTCACGTTGTTGGAACTCACTATAACGCTCGCAATTCTTATGATTATGGCCACTATAGCGCTTCCTTTATATCATCAATTTATGGCTTCTGTAGAATTAAAAAATTCGTCTCGACTACTCACAATTCATATACAAAAAGCCAAATACGACGCAATTCTACGACATAAGAGTGTCGTACTTTGCCCAAGTGTTGATTTATCTACATGTAATAGTAACTGGGATACAAGTCTTATAAGCTTTGTAGACACGAATCAGAATCTACAAAGAGAAAACAATGAAGAAGTATTAACCAATGTTGAACTTGCTCATCGCTATGGGTCTTTAAAATTTCAAAAGTTTGGAAAAAAACTAAATAGTATTGTATTTCAGGGTGACACTGGCCTTCCACGAGAGTCCAACGGCAGTTTCACTTATTGTTCTTATGACCAGCTTAAAAACTTTAAATTAGTTCTCAGCAAAATGGGGCATACCCGTTTAGAAGATCTTAAAAATTGTTAGAACTCTACAGTCTAATGCAGAAGATATCTCTCTTTGCTTTTTGCAATATACTGCCTAGGTTTTAAACATTTCTTATTTTGAGATTAAGAACAATCGGAGATTACAACAATGACTGACATCGTAATTGTGAATGGTGCTCGTACTGCCATGGGTGGTTTTCAAGGATCACTATCAGGACTTACAGCGCCTGAATTGGGTGCGGTAACGATTAAAGAAGCAATCGCACGTGCAGGTTTACAACCTACTGATGTCGAAGAAGTAATTATGGGTTGTGTACTGCCTGCAGGCTTAAAGCAAGGTCCAGCACGTCAAGCGATGCGTAAAGCTGGCTTACCAGACTCTACAGGTGCTGTAACGATTAATAAGCTTTGTGGTTCTGGCATGAAAGCTGTTATGCAAGCCGCTGATATGATTAAAGCAGGTAGTGCTGAAGTTGTTGTTGCCGGCGGCATGGAGTCTATGACAAATGCACCTTATGTTTTACCAAAAGCACGAGCTGGCTATCGCATGGGCCATGGCGAAATTAAAGATCATATGTTCTTTGACGGGCTTGAAGATGCTGAAACTGGGCGTTTAATGGGTTCATTTGCTCAAGATATGGCCAATACTCGTGGCTATACACGTGAGCAAATGGATGACTTTGCGATTCGCTCTTTGAAACGTGCTCAAACAGCAATTACTGAAGGTTATTTCAAAGACGAAATCGTTCCAGTTAGCGTACCTAGTCGTAAAGGTGATATCGTTGTTGATCAGGATGAACAACCTTTAAATGCCAAGATTGACAAGATTCCTTCACTCAAACCAGCTTTTGCAAAAGACGGTACAATTACCGCAGCGAATGCAAGTTCTATTTCGGATGGTGCGTCTGCATTAGTATTAACTTCAAGTGAAGTTGCAGCACAACGCGGTTTACAACCGCTTGCGAAAATTATCGCGACAGCGTCAAACTCGCAACATCCTTCAGAATTTACGATCGCTCCAGTTGGTGCTATTGAAAAAGTTCTTAAAAAAGCGGGATGGAATGCTCAAGACGTCGATCTTTGGGAAATTAACGAAGCTTTTGCTATGGTTACTATGTGTCCAATTGATGATTTCAAACTTGATGCAGAGAAAGTAAATATCAATGGTGGTGCTTGTGCCCTAGGTCACCCTGTAGGTTCTACGGGTTCTCGTATTATTCTTACTCTTATTCATGCACTGAAACGTACTGGTGGTAAAAAAGGTATTGCTGCGCTCTGTATTGGTGGTGGTGAAGCAACAGCGGTTGCAATTGAACTCATTTAATCCAAATTCATTATTTTAAAATCCCACTTCGGTGGGATTTTTTATGAAAAGACTACAAAAAATGACCCACAACATCACTTTTAAGTTTTAACTTATTCCTTTAAACGAAAACAACAATGGACAATAACAATGCAACTCAATCACTATCTCAATTTCCAAGGTCAAGCAGAACAAGCCTTTAACTTTTATAAATCAGTATTTGGTGGTGAATTCGGTATGTTAAGCCGTTATGGTGATATGCCAGCGCCTGAAGGTGTGACGTTATCGGAAGCCGACAAAAATCTGGTTCTACATGTTTCTTTACCGATTAATGAGTATACTGTGCTTATGGCCTCAGATACAAATGATCAGTTCTGTGCCCCTAACAGCGTTTTTACCCAAGGAAATAATCACTATATCTCGATCAACCTTGAAAAAGATGAGCAAGAAAAAGCAAAACAACTTTTTGATGCTTTATCTGTTAATGGTCAAATTGAAATGCCTTTAGAAAAAACATTCTGGGGCGCATTGTACGGCGCTTTTACCGATCAGTTCGGTATAAAGTGGATGGTTAACTGCCAGCTTGAAACCTAATATTTTCAATATTTAGCCCTTATAGAGATACCCACTATTTCTATAAGGGCTTTAAACATCGATATTGGAATATTGCGCAATAATCATTAAACCTACAGTAATAAAACCAATTCCCACCCATCCTGCCACATCAATATTCTGACCAAGAAAAATCTTTGCCAAAAAAGCTGTTGCTAATACACCTATTCCAGACCAAAGCACATATAAGATTCCAGCTTGCATATATTTCAAAGCGATAGCTGCACATGCAAAAGAAATAATATACAAAACCAGAGCAATACCCTGAGCTGTTTTATTGGCTAGGCCATTCCCTTTAGCAGAATAAAATGTTGAGAGTACATCTGTCGCAATAGCAAAAAGTAGCCACCAAGCACCGGGATTTATTTTTGAAATTAAACCTAACATTGTTGTTCTTCAGTTGAGTCATTTAAAAATTATTCATAAAAAAAAGCTGAACCTGAGTTCAGCCTTTATATTTAAAAACTATTTAAGCACCAGTTTGATAACTTGCTTGCGGTACGGCTGTTGAAGCTTGGTATGGGTTGGTAAAGTCTTGCAAACCAGCTGCCGCTTCTTGCACATCTTTACCTTCTTTAATCACAAAACTATCAAAACCTGAACGTTTTAAGTAGTTTAAGACATCCTTAAACACATCACCAGTTGCACGCAATTCACCTTGGAAACCTTGACGACGCAATAGTGCAGCGAATGAATAACCACGACCATCACCAAAACCCGCAAACTCAATGAAGATTGCATCAAGTTCACTTAATGGAAATGTGTGCTCTTCAGGTGAATCATTTACGGTCACATACAAAGCTTTTTTGCCTTGAACGTTAGCTAATTGATCGAGTTGAGCTGTTGTTACAACAACATCACCTTGGGGAATAACACCATCTTCAGCAATGATTTGATAAGTATTATCTGTAATCGTGCCATCTTTATAAAGCACTGGTAGAGCTGTATTAAGCATATGCACGCTCCTTAAATGGTTGAATTCCTACACGGCGATATGTATCAACAAAACGCTCACCTTCAGTACGCAAATCAAGATAAGTATTTAATACTTCTTCAATAACATCAGGCACAGCATCTGCTGCAAAAGATGGCCCTAAGATGTCACCGATTGATGCATCATGGTCTGAATTACCACCTAATGTAATTTGATAGAACTCAGCGCCTTTCTTATCTACACCTAAAATACCGATGTTACCTACATGGTGGTGACCACAAGCATTCATACAACCAGAAATATTTAGATCTAAATGACCAAGATCATAAACTTTGTCTAAGTCATCAAAACGACGTGTAATCGCTTCAGCAATTGGAATTGATTTCGCATTTGCAAGTGAACAGAAATCACCGCCTGGGCAACTAATGATATCGGTAATAAAGCCGATATGTGCACGCGCCATATTTTGTTGTTCAAGCGCTTGCCATACATCGAACAAATCTTTTTGAGGTACATCTGCCAAAGCAATGTTTTGTTCGTGAGTCGTGCGAAGTTCACCGAACGTATATTTATCAGCAAGGTCTGCAATAAAATTCATTTCTTCAGTGGTCATATCACCCGGTGCAATACCTGCGCGTTTTAGAGAAATCGTAACAATACGATAGCCCTTCACTTTATGCGCATGCGTGTTGATATTGAACCACTGTTTGAATTTTGGATACTCTGCAAACAATGCTGTGAAATCCTCATCTGCCAAATCTTGATAGTCAAATGGTGTGAACTCTTCATCTAACTTTTTCAAGATTTCTGGCTGAATCTTCAATGCTTCACGTGTATGTTCAAATTCAGCTTCAACTTTCTGTGCAAACACTTCAGGAGTTAATGCTTTAACTAGAATTTTAATACGCGCTTTATATTTATTATCACGACGGCCATGCAAGTTATAAACACGTAGAACCGCTTCTAAATAAGCAATTAAATCTTCACGTGGTAAAAACTCACGAATAACGCTACCAATGATTGGAGTACGGCCTAAACCACCACCAGCCATAATTTTATAGCCGATCTCGCCTGCTTCATTACGCACGATATAAACACCAATATCGTGGAATGCAGTTGCCGCACGATCTTTTTCTTTAAGTGCAGAAACAGCAATTTTGAACTTACGTGGCAAGAATGCAAATTCTGGGTGGAATGTACTCCACTGACGAATCAATTCACATGTTGGACGTGGATCTGCAATTTCACCAGCAACCACACCTGCATATTGGTCAGTTGTGGTGTTACGAATACAGTTACCACTGGTTTGAATGGCATGCATTTGTACAGTTGCAAGTTCAGCTAAAATGTCTGGCACATCTTCAAGTGCAGGCCAGTTTAACTGAATGTTTTGACGTGTAGATACATGTGCATAACCACGGTCATAAGCAGTTGAAACTTCAGCAACTTTACGTAATTGTTTAGAATTCATTAAGCCATACGGCACAGCTATACGCAGCATAGGCGCATAACGTTGCACATATAAACCATTTTGCAAACGTAATGGACGATATTCGTCTTCAGAAAGTTTGCCAGCTAAATAGCGTTCTGTTTGATCACGGAACTGAGCAACTCGTTCATTAACCAGCTGCTGGTCGAAATCGGTATATAAATACATGGCGTATGGCTAGTAGATTCATTATTAAGGCGGATAGCATAGCGAGCTTTTATTCATCAATAAAATGCTTTTTTTGCATATTTAATAACGGTTTTATTGATAAGCTTTAATATAAATCGACATAAAAAAGCCCGGATAAATCCAGGCCCTTTCTATAAAAGCTTTTTATTTGTTATCTGGTAAGGCATAAGCCACTAAATAGTCGCCCATTTTCGTACCAAATGAACCATGACCGCCAGCCATGATCACAACATATTGCTTACCATTGATTTCATAAGTCATTGGTGTCGCTTGTCCACCTGCTGGTAAACGCGCTTCCCAAAGTTTCTTACCGTTAGTAACGTTAAACGCACGTAAGTAGTTATCTTGAGTTGCACCAACAAACATGACATTACCGGCAGTAGAAATTGAACCACCTAAACCAGGCACACCAATTTTCACAGCTGGTAACTGGAACAAGTTCGGCAAGCTGTCACGAATTGTACCAATACGTTTTTTCCATACCACTTCATGAGTTTTCAAATCAACGCCAGCTACATAGCCCCAAGCCGGTTGTTTACAAGGTAAACCAAGCGGAGATAAGAATGCGCTAATTTCAACACCATACGGTACGCCGTACATCGGTTGTACGCCCTGCTCAGTTCCTGCACCTTTTGCAGTTTGTGCACGGTTTGGATCAGCAGGAATTAAACGACTGACGAATGGCAGACCAATCGGGTTCATTACAGCAACCTGACGATCAGGGTTAACTGACATACCGCCCCATTCAAATACACCTAAGTTACCAGGGAAAACTAAAGTACCGTTTTCAGATGGTGGAGTATAAATACCATCGTAATTTAGACGTTTGAAAGATACACGACACATGAGCTGATCAAGCATGGTGGCACCCCACATATCTTTATCAGTCAATTTATCTTGTGGTGCCAAGTTCAAGTCAGAGAATGGCTGAGTTTTTGAATAGAACTCACCTTTAGTTTGTGGTCCACGTTTAACTGTTTGTGGAACTGGTTTCTCAGTTACAGGAACAATCGGTTGACCATTACGGCGATCAAGAACAAAGGCATTACCTGTTTTCGTCAATACATAGATTGCAGGAACAGTTTGGCCAGCTTTGTTTTTGATATCAGCTAAAGATGGTTGTGATGGAACATCCATATCCCATAAATCGTGATGGGTTGTCTGGAAATTCCACACTAATTTACCAGTTGAAGCATTAATCGCTAACATTGAGTTTGCATAACGCTCTTTCAGCTCGGTACGGTCACCACCCCAGATATCTGGTGTACCTACACCTGTTGGTACATAAACGATATCAAGTTTGGCATCGTATGCTAAAGGTGCCCACGCATTTGGTGAGTTATGAACAAAAGTAGTACCTTCGCCCGGCATTGCATTTGGATCTGCTGCGCCCGTATCAAATACCCAAAGAAGTTTACCAGTGTTAACGTCGTATCCACGAATCACACCAGATGGCTCTTTATTTGAGTAGTTATCTGTTACAGAACCAGCAATAACAACAGTTGAACCAGTCACGATACCAGGAGATGTTGGGTTATAACCGCCTGGATACGCATATGGCATGAACTCTTGTAAGTTCACTTGACCATTTTGACCAAAGTCGGTACATGCTTTACCAGTGTCAGCATTTACAGCCACTAAACGGCCATCGTTGACTGGTACAAATACCTTACGTGGACATTGTGTAGAGCTAGATTTCTTGCTTTGAAGACTCGTTGCAAACTCAGTTGTATTGTTTGCATCGTAGTACATCACACCACGACAAGTTAAATGCTGGAACGATTTATCCGTTTTAAGTTTCGGATCAAAACGCCATTTTTCTTTACCTGTAGCAGGATCAATCGCAATTAACTGCTGGTGAGCTGTACAGATAAACATGTTATTACCGATTTTAATCGGTGTAACCTGATTAGTCGTTTCACCAGAGTCGTTATCTGTCTTAAGATCGCCAGTACGTAAAGTCCAAGCAACTTTCAAGTCTTTTACGTTTTGGTCATTGATCTGTTTCAATGGAGAATAACGCACACCTGCTTGAGTACGACCATAAGCTGGCCAATCACTTTCAGCAACACCAGGCACGGCTTGAGCTGTTTCTGGTTGAGGGGTTTTGATTTCACCATTAATTTCTTGCGGATCATTGAAGATAGAATAAACCATCAACACGATTGCAATTGCTAAAGTTGAAGATAAGGCAATCTTACTTGATCCAAGGTTGTTGATTCCACGAGTTACAGCCGGAACCAATAACCATAAACCAAGAATACCTAAAATATCTAAACGTGGTGCAAGCGCCCAAAAGTCTGTTCCAACTTCCCAGACACTCCAGATAATAGTTCCTAGCATTAATGCAGCATAAACCCACAAAGCAGTAGAAGCACGCTTGTAGAGTTGCCATGCAACAATGAGGAGTAATACTCCAGCTATAATGTAGTAAATTGAACCGCCTAGTGTAGCGAGCCAAATACCTCCAATTAACAGGAATAACGCCAGTAACCCAATAATAATTACGGTAAAAGTCGTTAAACCTGATCTTGAAGTAGGTTGATTCATAAACCACCTCTTATCAATCATCATTTTTATAGGAAAGATGTGCCAAGAACCTTATAGAAAAATGGCATCACCAATACATCTAAAACAAATTCAGGCATCAAGAAAAAACGGAAGGTCAGGATAATTCAATCAATGAGTTAGCCCTCGACAATCCGTTTTTCGGAGTAATTACGCTTAGAATGCAGTTGAGAATTTAATACCGCCAACCCAAGTGTTATCACCATTTTTTAATGCACCAACATGACGAACATATTGCACATTTGGACGAATAGTTAACCAGTTAGTGGCATGAATACCGTAGTAAAGCTCGGTATTGTATTCAGTGTCATATTCTTTAGTTTGAACATCGTTCCAATCATCATTGATATGGATACGAGCAACACCGAGTGCCAACTCATCTTGAGGACGTTGATTGAGCAAACCTTTATAGACCAAGCCTACATTTTGCATGTTATCAATTTTGTTGGTATCAGAGTCGTGGAAAGTCAGGTTCACAAAACCTGTCAAACCGCGATCTGTTTGATCAGCAGGCTGGAATAATTTTTGTTTTGCAGTTACCCAAACACCTTGTTTATGTGAGTTTTTGGTTTCATTTGCAATTTCTTTGGCGTCAGCAGTGCTGTAGTAATAACCTAAACGGTATTCCCCAGCCATACTTTGAGCACCTAATTTAGGTGACCAAACTACTTCGGCAGGAATAATTGCACCGTGAGAACCATCAGTACTTAAGTTAAAACCTTTGCCTCGGTCCAGATTTTCCGGGTTGTATTCATATACACCAACTTGCGTATATAAGTCGGGTTGCAAGTTATATTTAACACGCATTGCCCATTGGCTTACTGGCCAGTTATACCACTGATCGCCCACCCAGTTACCGACCTGCGAACCACAAAGTGCCAAGTTCTGGAAATCACAGTCAAAACTATTAAAGTCTTCACCTTCACCAAAACGACCGACTTTAACGTCTAATTTTTGATCCATGAATTTTTTCTTAATCCACAAATCTGTTAAACGCCAAGTTTGCTCACGCCCCCACACTTCTTGCACCGAGCTTAAGTGCCCTGCTAAAGCTGGTGAATGTTCAGAAAGCGACTGCCCATCACGATAAGTTAATGTGATTTGAGCTTCAGTATCTTGCCAACCTAAAATTTTATTTAGGTCAAAATGAGTTCCTAGTGCAAGTTGCCCCGTATAAGCACTACCATGCGTAGACGTATTTTTTGAATCTAAAATACCGGCATATTCGCCGGTATATCCAAAAGAAAAATCATAACCTTGTGCTTGTAACGCGGTGCGTTGACCGTTCCAATCACCCAACATCCAAGGACTATTTGGGTCGAATGCAGCAGCAGCTTGTGCATGCTGTATAAAAAGAGTAATTGATAAAACGGATAAACAGGAAGCCATCAAGGATTTATGTGTTTTCATGTTTACATACCTTTTATGTCTTTGTTTATAAAGGGTACGCTAATTTTATGTAAAGAAATTATTCAAAATGTTAATCGATTGATTAATCTAATAATAATCTTAATACACATTGTATGAAAAATGGCCCCAGCTCTTTACCACTGCCCTTCACCAAGTTTTTGACCTATAAAGGAATATCTCATTTTCGATCTTGAAAACTTAATTGGACAAGCCAATTGTGGTTCTGTATCCACTGTATTATTTTGCAAAGGTACATCCACAATCCATCCACGTTCTTGTGCTAAAGGCGAGTTTAAGGACTCAGTTAGGCTTAAAACAGGTTCTACACACACATCAAGATTTGCAAAAATTTCATGCCATTCTTTAAATGATTTCGTTTTAATTTTCTCTTGAATGGCTTGTTTAACTTCCTGTCGGTCTTCGACATCTAAGGAAGCGCCTTTTTGTAATAGTAAAGGCAAATCAAGCGCCACTGATAAACCAGACATAAATTGTGGCTCAAGACTACCTATTGAAAGATAACGACCATCTTGAGTCATATAATAGTCATAAAAAATACCGCCATTGAGCATGCCATGCTCTGGTGCTTGTTCAACCTGTGCAGCAAGTGTCGCTGATGCAGCCATACTGTTTAGGCTAGCAACACAATCGGTCATGGAAATATCAATATATTGGCCCATTCCACTACGTCCGCGTTCGACAACCGCAGCTAAAATTGCAATGACAGCATGAAGTGAACCACCTGCAATATCTGCAACTTGAATACCGAGTGGTGGCGGACCACTGTCTTGTCGGCCGCTATATCCAGCAATACCTGCTAAAGCTAAATAGTTAATGTCATGCCCAGCTCTGTCTTTATAGCTCCCTGTTTGTCCATAACCTGTAATTGAACAATAAATGAGACGTGGGTTAATTTCGGCAAGTGTCGCGTAGTCTAAACCGAGACGGCGCATAACATCAGGTCGGAACTGCTCTATGACAATATCAAACTCAGAAATTTTGGATTTAATCAGATCAATACTCGCCGTATCCTTTAAATCGAGAACAATCGACTGTTTATTTCGGTTTAGATAACTATGTGCTGTTGCTTGACCATTTGCATATGGCGGCATGATTCGGATTAAATCAGGACGTGATGGAGATTCGATATGGATGACTTCTGCTCCCATATCGGCCAAATACATGGTGGCAAAAGGTCCAGGTAAGAGCGTCGAGAAATCGAGAACTTTAAGTCCATTTAATGCTGTCGTCATCGTATTTTTAACCACTATTATTCGAATTTTCTTTTATATTAGTTAAGCAAATATACTAAAACAATGTCATGTTCAGCCATTTACCTTGATCATTTCGGCAATTTAACATGTAAAAAGTGCTTTTACTCTGTTGTAAATCGCCAATTTATTTTTTTAGACGGTCATTTAGGTCAATTTAAAGTGAACATCAAAGAGACTGAAGGATTCAATATGAGTCGCGATACGATTAGCATCCACTTCGTGAATGCGGCTTTGACAGGCGTAAAACGCCTTGGCATGGATGTTGAAATGCTCCTTTCACATGTGGGTATTGAAGCGGAATTATTACGTCAACCTAAAGCTCGAATCTCACCAGAACAATACACTCGTTTTATAAAAATGTTGTGGATGGTCACACAGGATGAACACGTTGGATTTGACGTACAACCACGTCGTCTGGGCACTTTTGCCATTATGTGTCAGTTGATTATTCACGCAAAAACATTAGGTCAAGCCCTTGAACTATCATCTCAATTCTACAAATTATTTGGCGATGAATGGTCGGTAACACTAGAACGTGACAAACACGAAGCACGTCTAGTTCCCCTCATTCCAAAAACTTTAGATCCAGACCATTTCATTACTGAAAGCATGCTCATGATTTGGCACGGTCTAGCATCATGGTTGATTGAACGCCGCTTGCCATTAGAACGTGTTCATTTTAGCTATCCACGTCCTGCACATGCAGATGAATATGATGCATTATTTTTTGCACCAGTTATGCAGTTTGATGCACCGCGTACTGAAATTACCTTTGCAGCTGATTATCTTGATTTGCCAATCCGCCAAGATGAAAAAACGCTAGAAGAATTCTTAAAAGCAGCTCCTGCTCAGCTTTTGGTAAAATTCAAGAACACCAACTCGCTAACTTCTCGTATTCGTGAAGTACTCAAAAGCCAAATTGGTGAAGAAATGCCAACGCTTAATGACGTTGCATCAATGTTGTATTTATCTCCGCAAACCTTACGCCGCCGTTTGGCTGCTGAAGGTAAAAGCTATCAAGGCGTGAAAGATGCTTTACGTCGAGATGCTGCGATTCACTTGTTACTCAACCCTGAATTAACGCTTGAAGATGTTGCTCAACAAGTTGGGTTTAGTGAAACCAGTACCTTCCACCGCGCATTTAAAAAGTGGACGGGTGTAACCCCTGGCCTATATCGCCAGCTACATGGTTATCACTAATTCTTAAATCTCTTTAGTTTCACATTTAGCCCAAGTTCAACTTGGGCTTTTTTGTATTTCTATTGGCAAAAATCATCACCTGACTGGTGCGCTTATCGTCATTGCGTTGCCTTTTAAAACCAGTACACTCAAAACACAACAAAGTTTAAGTAATAAAAAAGGAACTGTTATGAGCGAGGCTTATATTATTGATGCCATTCGCACCCCACGCGGAAAAGGAAAAAAAGATGGCTCTCTTTACGAAGTAAAACCAATTACATTACTGACGACCTTATTAAATGAATTACAGCAGCGCCATCAACTCGATACGTCTAAAGTCGATGACATTGTTTTGGGCTGCGTAACACCAATTGGCGATCAAGGTGGTGATATTGCCAAAACTGCAGCGATTGCAGCAGGTTGGAATGATGATGTTGCTGGGGTACAAATCAATCGCTTTTGTGCATCAGGCTTAGAAGCAGTCAATATGGCAGCAATGAAAGTCCGCTCTGGTTGGGAAGATTTAGTGGTTGCTGGTGGCGTTGAATCAATGTCACGCATTCCAATGGGCTCGGATGGTGGGCCGTGGGCATTAGATCCAGAAACAAATCTTAAGTCATCATTTGTTCCACAAGGTATTGGGGCCGACCTCATCGCAACCTTAGATGGCTATAGTCGTGAAGATGTTGATAATTTTGCTGTAAAGTCACAGCAAAAAGCGGCTGCGGCTCAATCAAATGGTTATTTCGACCAATCAGTTGTGCCAGTAAAAGATCATGCAGGTGTGGTGATTTTAGAGAAAGATGAATTTATTAAAGGCAATACCACACTCGAAGGTCTAACAAAGCTCAACCCAAGTTTTGAAATGATGGGCCAAATGGGCTTTGATGCAGTTGCTTTACAAAAATATCCGGAAGCACAAAAAATCAATCATGTTCATCACGCAGGTAACTCATCAGGTATTGTCGATGGAGCAGCTGTAGTTTTACTAGCTTCTGAAAAAGCTGTCAAAGAACAAAATTTAAAACCACGCGCTAAAGTTTTGGCGACTGCACTGGTTGGTACCGACCCAACCATCATGCTGACTGGCCCTGCGCCTGCTGCACGTAAAGCTTTAGAAAAAGCTGGGCTTACGATTGATGATATTGACCTATTTGAAGTCAATGAAGCATTTGCGGCAGTTGTTATGCGTTTTATTAATGAACTCAACGTCCCAGCTGAGAAAGTCAACGTAAATGGTGGTGCGATTGCTTTAGGTCATCCATTAGGGGCAACAGGTGCCATGATTTTAGGCACTTTACTTGATGAGCTTGAACGACAAGATAAAAAGCGCGGTTTAGCGACGCTCTGTGTTGGCGGTGGGATGGGTATTGCCACCATTATTGAACGCGTATAAAAATTAGGGATATAGAAGATGAGTGCAATTCAATACGAAAAAAATGCCGACAATATTGTCATTTTAACGCTTGATTCAACTGGTCAATCTGCGAACACCATGAATGCCGAGTTTCGTGACTCGCTCGATGAAGCGACTCAGAAACTTAAAGCAGAAACAGAACTTTCAGGGGTTATTTTCCGCTCGGCTAAAAAAACTTTCTTTGCAGGTGGTGATTTAGATGAGCTGATTCAAGTTCAGCATGAACACGCAACTGACTTTTTCAATATGGTTGAAAAGCTAAAAGGTCATTTACGTACAATTGAAACGCTTGGTATTCCAGCCGTTGCAGCATTAAATGGCACAGCACTTGGCGGTGGTTGGGAAATCGCATTAAGTTGCCATCACCGTATTGCAATTAATGACCCGAAAAGCAAATTTGGCCTACCAGAAGTTACTTTAGGTTTACTACCAGGCGGCGGCGGTATTGTCCGTATGGTACGTCTACTCGGACTTCAAAATGCATTTCCTTTCTTAATGGAAGGCAAACAGTTCGGTGTTGATAAAGCAAAATCTTTAGGCTTAATCCATGATACTACCGAAAATGAACAAGAGCTTTTAGATAAAGCAATTGCCTGGATAAAGGCCAATCCAAAATCTCAGCAGCCTTTTGACGTAAAGGGTTATAAAATTCCGGGTGGTGATCCAAAAACTCCAGCAGTTGCACAAGTTCTTGCAATTGCGCCAGCCATGTTAAAAGACAAAACCAAAGGTTGTTACCCTGCTCCTGAAGCGATTATGGCTGCCGCAGTTGAAGGCGCTCAAGTTGATGTAGATACTGCTCTGCGTATTGAGTCTCGCTACTTTACTCAGCTTACCACAGGCCAAATTTCTAAAAATATGATCGGCACTTTCTGGCATGGTCTAAATGCAATTAAGTCTGGTGCGAGCCGCCCTGCCGACGTTGCAAAATGGCAAGCCACTAAAGTAGGTGTGTTGGGTGCAGGCATGATGGGTGCGGGCATTGCCTATTCAACAGCCATTAAAGGCATTCCTGTTGTACTTAAAGATGTATCTGTTGAAAATGCAGAGAAAGGCAAAGCGTATTCACAAAAGCTCTTAGATAAACGTGTTTCACAAGGCCGCATGACTGCAGAAAAACGTGATCAGGTTTTATCGCTCATTACGGCTACAGCTTCTGCTGAAGACTTACAAGGTTGTGATTTAATTATTGAAGCGGTATTTGAGAATCAAGAGCTCAAAGCGAAAGTCACTCAAGAAGCCGAACAATATTTAGCGCCTAATGGTGTGATGGCATCAAACACCTCAACCCTGCCAATTACAGGTTTAGCGCAAGCAAGTAAGGATGATAAAGCTTTTATCGGTCTGCATTTCTTTAGCCCTGTCGACAAAATGCAGTTGGTCGAGATTATTAAAGGTAAAAACACCTCCTCAGAGACACTTGCCAAAGCTTATGACTTTGTACAACAAATTGGAAAAACACCGATTGTTGTTAATGATAGTCGTGGTTTCTTTACCAGTCGTGTGTTTGGTACGTTCATTCAAGAAGGTATGCGCTTGCTTGCCGAAGGCGTCCACCCTGCACGTATTGAAATGGCTGCACTGAAAGCGGGTATGCCAGTTGGCCCCCTCGCTATTCAAGATGAAGTATCTTTAACATTAACCGAACATGTTGCCAGTGAAGCACGCAAAGCTCTTCAGGCCGAAGGAAAAGATTTACCTAAAACTTCTGTAGATGAAGTGGTTCACACCATGATTCATGAGTTAAACCGTAAAGGTAAAGCTGCTGGAGCTGGTTTTTATGAATACCCTGAAAATGGTAAAAAGCATCTATGGGAAGGCTTAAACCGCTGGAAAAAAGATCATAATATTTCTGAACAAGATATGATTGATCGCATTCTGTTTGTACAGGCCTTAGATACTTTACGTTGTTATGAAGAAGGCGTATTGGAGTCTGTAATTGATGCCAATGTCGGTTCTATCTTTGGCATTGGTTATGCACCTTGGACTGGAGGAGCAATTCAATTCCTAAATCAATATGGTACTGATAAAGCACAAAAACGCGCCGAAGAATTGGCTGCCAAATATGGTGAACGTTTTACACCACCAGCTTTACTAAAAACCAAAGCTGAGCAGAAACAAAATATTCAGTAACTTAGTCCTATTGAATATTTAAAAAACTGCATAAACCTTACCCATATAAATATATTTTATTTATATGGGTTTTTCTTTATGACCTTTAAGATTCCTGCCACCGACCTAAATATGCTATAAATAGACTTCATTTTTGTGCTTCTACAGCACATTCGAGAAATTCTTATGTCCGATAAAAATTCTTCCGAGTCAGCAATTTTAGGCTGGAAATTTGTTCTGATCGTTGGTGTTTTAAGTGCAATTTTCCTTGGCTTTTTCTATTTAGCAATGAGTAATGAACCTGACTATATGCCAGGTGCACAGCGCAAAGCACAACAAGAGCAAATGCAGCAAAAGGCTGAACACTCTACAGAGCAACATGCTCAACATAGTGACAACATGCCTGAAATGGATATGCAAGAACATAAGCAATCAACACAGTAATCAGATATTTTTCAAATGACAGATTTTTCCCGCAACGCACTAGTTGTAGAAGGTGGAGGTATGCGTGGTGCCTTTACCAGTGGTGTACTTGACGCGTTTTTACAACAACAGTTCAACCCATTCGATTTATATGTTGGCGTATCATCTGGTTCAACCAATGTCGCTAACTACTTGGCAGGTCAGCAAGGCCGCACTCTAACATTTTATATTGATCATTCACTGCGCCCTGAATTTATCGATTACAAACGCTTTTTTAAAGGCGGCGACTTACTTGATTTAAAATGGATGTGGGAAATTGGTGAAAAAGAACATCCACTTGATCAACAGAGTCTTTTTGCCAAAAATCCTGATTTTTATATGGTGTTGACGCATGCCAAAACAGGTCATGCAGAATATCTTCGTGCGGGTAAAGATAATTTACTCAATGCGCTTCGAGCTTCTAGCTCAATTCCAGTTTTAACGCGTCATCCCGTCGATATTATGGGTGAACCTTATTTTGATGGTGGTGTTGCAGATGCCCTACCCGTTCGCTGGACGGCTCAGCAAAGTGGCGTCAAAAAACTGTTAGTTTTACGTACTCGTCCGAAAAACTATTTCAAAGCAAGTAGTCGAGGTGATCAATTCCTCGCAAAATATGCGTTTAAACATCATTATGGTTTCGCTAGTAGCTTGCGTAGCCGCTGTGCTCGTTATAACGCTTCGGTCGATTTTGTTCGTGGTGAAAATCCAGACCAGCAAATTTTAGAAGTGTGTCCACCGCCTCTTAAAAATATGGCTGGCCGTTTAACTACCAATCCAAAAAAGCTTCGCTACAGTTATGAAGTCGGTTTAGAAACTGGCTTACAGGCCATCGAAAGTTGGAATGCAATGAAATAAATTAAAATTGAGATTTCTAAAAAGAAGTCTCAATTTAACTCTAAAACCATATCAATATGTGGAATGCCACAGTCTTGGTAAACCCCACCTTGCACATGAAAACCTAAAGCTTCGTAAAAAGCGGTCACATAAGTTTGCGCAGAAAGCTTTAAATAAGGCAGTTTATGACGACGTGCATAGTCAATAATATGCTGCATTAAAATTTTACCAATACCTTGCTTTCGATAAGGCATTAAAACAGCAACACGCCCTACGCTATGCTGCGGCAACAAACGTGCTGTAGCGATAGGCTGCTCTTTGTCATAGACAATAAAATGTAGAACTGTGGCATCCAAGTCGTCCCATTCATCTTCAGGTGCAATTCCCTGTTCTTGGATAAAGACTTGTTCACGGATGTATTTTGCATCTTGCTCAAGCTGTTCCCAACCACCCTCTACAATTTTATACATCCATTCACCTTCCTAGCACTTGCAGCCAATATTTTCGATCGGCAATTGATCTTGCAATAATAATTCCAACGTTTGTTTTTTAATTCCGTACATTTCTTTCAATGCTTGGATTTGAGCCATAATCTTGGTGTCAGGCTGTGAAACGTTTTTGCGTTTTGTTGCCAAAATCATTTTATTTTTGCTGGTATGTTCAAGCGATACAAACTCAAAAACTTTGGTTTCATAACCATATGCTTTTAAAAGTAACGCACGTAAAGTATCAGTCAGCATTTCAGCTTGCTGCCCTGCATGAATACCAAACTGTAGCATTGGCTGTAAAACTTCTGGGCTTTGTAATTGTGGGCGCAACTCTTTGTGACAACATGGCGCGCACATAATCATCGAAGCGTTTAAACGAATTCCTGTATGAATAGCAAAGTCAGTCGCAATATCACATGCGTGTAAGGCAATCATTACATCCAGCTTTTCCGGTTGATAACTACGAACGTCACCTTCAAAAAAGTCTAAGTGGTTAAAATGCACTTTGTCTGCAACGTTCTGGCAAAATTCCACCAAATTACGGCGCAGCTCTACACCAGTAATCAATTGTGTTTTCTGCTGTTGTTGCAGATAATCATACAATGCAAAAGTTAAATAACCTTTACCTGATCCAAAATCGACAATGCGTAACTCTTGTTGAGATGCATCAATCTGTTCGTAGGCACTTGCAAAAATTTCGATAAATTTATTAATCTGTTTCCATTTACGAGCCATGCTTGGAATAACTTGGGCTTTCTCATCAGTAATACCCAGCTCTTTTAAAAATGCATTGCCTTGCTGTACATAGCGCTGCTTTTCACGGTCATGCGCCTGAACCGTTTGTGTCGTATTTACGGCCTGCTTTTTACCCATATTTAATATGGCTTTTTTCTTATTTTTTTTAAGTTGAATTTCTTGAGTAGTCGAAAATAAGTTTGCTTGCTTACACTGCGTGATTAATTGCTCAATCTGCTGCAAGCCTTCTTGAAATGAATAGTTTTTAGTCACATCTTGAGTCGTGTGATGGTATAGAGCTGAAAGCTGTTTTTGTCCATGTAGCTCTACAACGCGGAAAGTGATTTTTTCCAGCTGCGCCAGCTCTCCCTTATATTGGCTCAAGATCAAACGTTCAAAAGCTTGTTGGTCAAGCATTTGCTTGATTTCATGAAAGAATTGCTGTTCTTGCTCAAAGGAGAAAACTGACACGGATATACCTGAAAAATGAAGACTCATATAAAATAGAAGTTTAAAGGGTCTAGGATTAAAAATAAAATAACTTTACGACTGTTTTGTATTTCTATACATTTGTATTTTTAATCAAAAAAATTAAAGTTATGAGTAAATCTGTGTTGGAAACTTACGATCCAAAAGAAGAACTATTTAATGCCTATAGTCATGGTGCTGGTGTTGTTATGGCAGTTGTAGCTTCTATCTTTTTAATTATAAAGGGATCTTATCTTTCAACTGCTCAGTGGGTGGGCTTATGGGTATACTCATTTAGTCTCATTCTAGTTTTTACCAGTTCTACACTTTATCATTTTGCTCAAACACAAAATCTACGCTACTGGTATAAAAAACTCGACCACACTGCTATTTATTATTTAATTGCGGGAACATATACCCCGTTCTTAAGCATTGCGATTCCTACACAAAAAGCTCATATTTTACTTATTGCTCTCTGGAGCATTGCTGCAATTGGTACACTTTTCAAGTTAGTTTTTATTCATCGTTTTCAGAAAATTTCGCTACTTGCTTATGTTCTTATGGGTTGGCTTGCTGTATTTGTTATGGATGATATGCGCACCTATCTAAGTAAAGACGCGTTGATTTTGTTAATTATTGGCGGATTAGCTTATACGGTTGGAGCATTGTTTTACGCGTTAAAAAAGGTAAGATATACCCATGCGATCTGGCATATTTTTGTACTTTTAGGTGCAGGGGCACATTTTCTTGCAATCTATTGGTACGTAGTTTAGTCCATTTTTCACTCATATTCAGTGATCCTGAAAGAGTCATGGATGATGTTCTTTCACGCTATTCTTTGAGAAAAATACGTCTTTAAAAAGAGTAGTCATTAAAAATAAATTTTAACGGATATAAGGACTTATATGGAGTCAACCTCTGCGACTGCTGCTCCTGTAGTAGCCACTAATTCAAAAACACGAGTTTTGTTTGCAAGCTTAGTCGGTACGACTATTGAGTTCTTCGACTTTTATATCTATGCAACAGCTGCCGTGATTATCTTTCCTCACCTATTTTTCCCTGCTAGTAGTGGCAGTGCCGCAGTTTTACAATCTCTGGCAACCTTTGCAATTGCCTTTATTGCTCGTCCTATCGGTGCCGCATTATTTGGCCATCTAGGAGATCGTATTGGTCGTAAAGCCACATTAGTTGCAGCTTTATTGACCATGGGTATTTCAACTGTCTGTATTGGTTTACTTCCAACCTATGCCCAAATCGGGATTGTCGCACCATTACTATTAGCTGTTTGTCGTTTAGGACAAGGCTTAGGTTTAGGCGGTGAATGGAGCGGCGCAGTATTATTAGCGACTGAAAATGCCCCAGAAGGAAAAAGAGCATGGTACGGCATGTTTCCGCAGCTAGGTGCTCCAATCGGCTTTATTCTGGCAACAGGTTCATTCTTATTATTGAGTGCAGTTATTCCTGAGCAAGCATTCATGCAATGGGGTTGGCGTATTCCATTCATTGCCAGTGCTGTATTGGTTATTGTTGGCTTATATATCCGTTTAAAACTTCATGAAACTCCAGCTTTCCAGAAAGTCTTAGATAAGCAAAAAGAAGTTAATATTCCATTTAAAGAAGTTTTAACCAAACATACAGGTAAGCTTATTCTTGGTACAGTTGCAGCAATCTGTACCTTTGTTGTGTTCTATCTTACTACCGTATTTGCCTTAAACTGGGGAACCACTAAACTGGGTTATGCACGTGGAGAGTTTTTAGAACTTCAATTGTTTGCCACACTTTGCTTTGCCGCATTTATTCCTTTATCTGCTATTTTTGCAGAAAAATTTGGTCGAAAAACAACTTCTATTGGCGTCTGTATCGCTGCTGCGATTTTCGGCTTGTTTTTCTCTAGCATGTTAGAGTCCGGAAATACCTTAATCGTCTTTCTTTTCTTATGTACTGGCTTGGCAATTATGGGCTTAACCTATGGTCCAATTGGTACAGTTCTTTCTGAACTTTTCCCAACTTCAGTTCGTTATACAGGCTCAGCATTAACCTTTAACCTGGCTGGTATTTTTGGTGCATCTTTTGCCCCACTCATTGCTACCAAGCTTGCTGAAACTTATGGTTTATATGCGGTTGGTTATTATCTTACTGCTGCATCACTTTTATCACTTATCGCATTCTTACTCATTCGTGAAACAAAAAATGATGATGTAAATAATCAGATTTAAAGTTTTAAAGACACCCCCATAAAAAAGCCAGTTCAATTTGAACTGGCTTTTTTATACGTATATGAATTAATTCATTGATGCAGGATTTGCTGGAGCAACACTATTTGTTGCAGCTGGCGCTGTTACATTGCTTGCTGCAACTGCTGCTGGTCCTGCTACAGCTGCTTCACCGATTAAAGCAACTTTTGCTTTTTCTTGGCTTTTTGCAGAAAGAGCTGGGTTACTTGCCACAATACGATTAATGTTTGCTGAGTTTGCTGGAGCAATCGCTGTAGTTTGTAAAATAATTGGGCGATTACCTGTGTTACCCAACGTATAGCGAATACCTGTACGTGGACTAATCACTGTAGTATTTTCTTGCTTCACTACAGCTTGAGCCGAAGTTGGGCCTTTTGCTGCAAGTACTTTGTCAACCGTTGTCGTTTGAGGGGCTGAAGCTGCTTCTGCTGCAAAAACAAAACTTGGTACAGCAAGAACAGTTAAAAATAAAGGTTGTAATACTTTTTTCATTGTCTTTCCAACATACACTCTGGATGAGAAGTAAATAGCATTTAATGCTTAAAACTGCAAACATTATTCACAGGCTTACTACAAACATAAAAAAAGCAGAACAATTGTTCTGCTTTTTTTATGGAGGCAGATTAGATCTTACCGTGACATTGCTTATATTTTAGTCCTGAACCACATGGGCATGGGGCATTACGGCTTTCTGGAACAGGGAAAGCTTGCTGATCGGCAGACTCGCTCATGGTTTCTTGAGAAAGTGTAACTTCACCAGTTAAACCATCTACATCATCATGTTCAAAAGAAAGCTTCATCGATTCAGCTTGCTGCTGCTGTTGAGCTTCCATTTCTGCAAGTTCTTCTGGTGTTGGGATATGTACGCGAGACAAATCAGTCACAACATCAGTTTTAATAATACCCAACATGTTTACAAACAGGTTGAAAGCTTCTTTCTTATATTCCTGCTCAGGGTTCTTTTGCGCATAGCCACGTAAGTGAATACCTTGACGCAAATAATCCATTGCAGCCAAGTGATCTTTCCAATGGCGATCAAGAGAGTTTAAAACGAAATGGCGCTCAAGCATTGCTGCAGATTCATCACCCATTTGAGCACGGCGCTGACGATAACGCTCAATCACTTCATCACTAATACGCTCAACCAAACCTTCTTCATCTAAACGACGATCTTGGTCTAACCATTCTTGAATTGGCAGCTCAATACCTAAATCAATACGTAAAGCATTTTCTAAACCTTCCACATCCCACTGGTCATGAATTGACTCTGGTGGAATAAAGTTGGCAATCATGCCTTGCATCACTTCACGATGCATTTCTTCAACGTATTCTTTTAAGGTATTTTCAGCTAATACTTCATCACGTTGTGAGTAAATGATCTTACGCTGTTCATTATTCACATCATCGTATTTCAATAAGTTCTTACGAATATCGAAGTTACGCGCTTCAACTTTACGCTGAGCATTCTCAATCGAACGGCTCACCATTTTATGTTCAATCGCTTCGTCTTCTTTTAAACCCATCGCGCGCATCATACCAACGACACGGTCGCCTGCGAAAATACGCATAAGGTCATCTTCAAGAGATAAATAGAAACGAGAAACACCAGGGTCACCCTGACGACCGGCACGACCACGTAACTGGTTGTCAATACGACGTGATTCATGGCGTTCAGAACCAATGATATGCAAACCACCGGCTTGCAATACATCTTCGTGGTCTTGTTCCCATTGAGCTTTTAGACGTGCTTCATCTTCTGCAGTTGGGTTTTCAAGTTTGGCAAGCTTAGCTTTCCAGTTACCACCCAAGATAATATCTGTACCACGACCAGCCATGTTAGTTGCAATCGTTACTGCATTCGGGCTACCCGCTTGAGCAATAATGTCAGCTTCACGCTCATGCTGCTTTGCATTCAACACTTCATGATGAATACCAGCTTGCATTAACTTAGAAGATAAAATTTCGCTAGCTTCAATGGTTGCTGTACCAATAAGAATTGGAGCAACACCCTGCCCACGAATATTCATAATTTCTTGAATAATCGCGTTATATTTGCCGTTACGGTTTAAATAAATTAAATCGTTTTGGTCGTTACGAATCATTGGACGGTGAGTTGGAATAATCACAACATCAAGACCGTAAATTTCTTTCATTTCCGCAGCTTCAGTATCAGCAGTACCTGTCATACCTGAAAGCTTTTTATAGAGACGGAAATAGTTCTGGAATGTTGTTGTCGCTAAAGTTTGGTTTTCAGGCTGAATTTCCAAGCCTTCTTTTGCTTCAACAGCTTGATGCAAACCTTCTGACCAACGACGGCCCGGCATCGTACGACCCGTATGTTCATCGACAATAACCACTTCACCATCATGAATAATATAGTGAACATCACGTTGGAATAGGAAATGCGCACGAATGGCAGCAGATACATGGTGAACAAGGTTTAGATTTGTTGCTGAATATAAGCTTTCGCCTTCAGCCAACAAGCCCATTTGAATAAGTTCTTGTTCAACAGTTTCATAACCAATTTCAGTCATTTCAACTGAACGTTGCTTTTCATCAATCCAGAAATGACCACCATCTGCTACTTTTTCTTCTTTTTGCGGATGTAATTTAGGTGGAATTGTATTGATTGCACTGTAGAGGTGTGAAGAGTCTTCACTTTGACCAGAAATAATTAATGGTGTACGAGCCTCGTCAATTAAGATGGAGTCAACTTCATCGATAATGGCATAGTGCAAACCACGTTGTTTCTTTTCTGCTAAAGAAAACACCATGTTGTCACGTAAGTAGTCAAAACCGAATTCGTTATTGGTACCGTAAGTAATATCTGCAAGATAAGCTTCCGCTTTTTCTGACGGACCTTGCATTGAATAAATCGTACCAATTGATAGACCCAAAAACTCAAATAATGGGCGGTTCAACTCGGCATCACGCTGTGCCAAATAATCGTTCACAGTAATGACATGTACACCTTGGCCACTCAAAGCGTTTAAATAACACGCCAGAGTACCCATAAGGGTTTTACCTTCACCAGTACGCATCTCGGCAATCTTACCTTCATGTAAAGTAATACCACCGATTAACTGAACGTCATAGTGACGCATACCCATCACACGCTTAGCAGCTTCACGACAAACTGCAAACGCTTCTGGAAGTAATTTATCTAAACTTTCGCCATTATTATAACGTTGTTTGAATTCTGGAGTTTTTGCAGATAAGTCTGCATCGCTTAAAGCTGATATCGTCGGCTCGAGCGCATTGATTTGCTCAACAATTTTGCGCATGCGTTTGAGTTCACGCTCATTTTTTGTACCGAAGATACCTCCGATCAGACTTGCCAACATGGATAAACTCTCTAAATCTTGCTTGGTCAAATGAATAAACTTTTTCTCAGTCGTTTATTATGGTGCCAGAAATTTGAAGTACAAGGGGTTTGCACAAAACCCCTAAAAAAAATCTGATAGTTAGACGAATGGTTTTTCATTCATCTAATCTCCCCTTAATGTGCCGAGCACCAAAAACACACCATTAACGCTCATCGATTAAGCATAACTTCCGAGAAATCTAATTTAGCAAATTTACCTTAAAGTTACATTGATTAAGCACTTAAAATAATGAGTTTTAGTCATATATATTTACACTTATATAAAAAGTTCATAATAAAATACAAAAACAATAATTTTAATCATAAAGTAAATGCTGCATATTCATTCAATCGAATAACAAATTATGCGCAATTGAGGAAAGATCATGACACTACGATTAGGAGATACTGCTCCCGATTTTCAACAAGAATCGAGTGAAGGCACAATTAATTTTTATGATTTTTTAGGGGATAGTTGGGGAATCTTATTTTCACATCCAGCCGACTATACTCCCGTATGTACAACTGAATTAGGTTATACAGCAAAATTAAAAGATGAATTTACGAAGCGGAATGTTAAAGCGATTGCTTTGTCAGTAGATGATGTAGAATCACACAAAGGCTGGATCAATGATATTAATGAAACACAAAATACAACTGTAAACTTTCCAATCATTGCAGATAAAGATCGTAAAGTATCTGAGCTCTATGGCTTCATTCACCCTAATGCCAGTGAAACTCTAACAGTGCGCTCATTAGTGATTATTGATCCTAACAAAAAAGTTCGCTTAATCATTACCTACCCTGCTTCGACGGGCCGAAATTTTAACGAAGTCTTACGTGTTGTGGATTCATTACAATTAACAGACAAGCATAAAGTCGCTACACCTGCGAACTGGCAGCAAGGTGAAGATGTCGTTATTGTGCCATCACTTAAAGATGAAGAAGAAATTAAACAACGTTTCCCTAAAGGTTATACGGCTGTTAAACCTTATTTACGCCTCACGCCACAGCCTGAAAGCAATAAAACCGACTAAAGGTTTTATTGCTTTCAAGACAAACGCAGTGCGTAGGCAAATATCTGAAAAATTCCCTACAAGACAAGCAAAGCGCGTAGGCACACTTAGATTAAATATCACACCCGAAAAAGTCATCCGTAGTGATGGCTTTTTTATTTATGTATTGAATACTCATGGTTTTTATTGTTCAGATCAGTTATAACTCGAAACGATTCGGTAAAAAAATAAAAATCATGATCTATAAAATTCATCATTTAAAGTGTGGCAGCATGTGCCCAGTTTGTGCACCCTTATTTGGACAAAAAGGCTTCCGAGCTGAAGTAATCTGTCATTGTCTTTTAGTTGAAACTGATCGAGGCTTAGTGCTTATCGATACTGGCTTTGGCCTGCAAGACTACTTACATATGAAGCAGCGCCTAGGCTCATTAGTTAAACGCTTAGGCAATATTGAGCATAATCTTGAATTTAGTGCGATCCAACAAATCCAAAAGCTCGGGTTTAGCCCCAAAGATGTACAGCATATTTTTGTCACTCATCTTGATTTCGACCATGCTGGTGGTATCTCAGATTTTCCTCATGCCACAGTTCATGTTTTAGCAGCAGAATACAACGCTGCCCAACTTCCAAATTTTAAAGGCAAACTTCGCTATAGAACCAATCAATATAAAGATCATCGGTATTGGAACTTCGTTGAATATCAAAAAGGTGAAGCATGGTTCAACCTCGAAAAAGTCAAAGGTTTTCCGCTGTTTCAAGATGAAATTTTAATGATACCGCTGTTAGGACATACAGCTGGACATTGCGGGATTGCCATAAAGCAACAAAATCAATGGTTATTATTTTGTGGAGATGCCTACTACTCACACCTAGAGTTAAACCCTAAAAATAAATTAAGATCACTTGATCTGGTGGAAAAAACATTTGCAGAAGATAATGAAAAGCGTCTTTTTAATCTCAAGCGTTTACAGCATTTAGCTCAACATGAACCCACGATTGAAATAATTTGTGCTCACGACCCTGATGAGCTTAAACGGTATCAAACATGAAGAAATTATCGCTCCTTACACTTGTCATCTGTATAAGTTTACAAGGATGTATGCAGCACGAAAGTATCGCCCATGAGCATCGACCACAAGATTGGGGAAGCTTAGTTTCTCAGACTCATAACTTTTATCAAATTAGTAATGATGTTTATCGCAGTGAACAACCTGATACAGCAATGATTTCTGAATTAAAGAATCATCAAATTGGAACGATCATTAATTTAAGAGCCAAAGACGCAGATAGTTTAGTTTTTAAAAATGAAAATTTTAATCTTGTACATATTCCTATCAACACTTGGGCAATTGACCGACAAGACCTCCTAGAAGTCATGCAACAAATCAAAATTGCCAAGCAGAATGACCAGCGCGTTTTATTACACTGCTACCATGGTTCAGACCGTACCGGTGCCAGCGTTGCCATGTATCGCATTATTTTTGAAAATTGGGCAATTGATGATGCGGTTAAGGAAATGAAACAAGGTGGTTATGGTTATCATATTATTTGGAAGAACATTGACCGTTTATTTACACCTGAAAATGTAAAATGGATTCAACAGCAACTGTCGAATCCATCTTAGTAACATCGTGAGTGGAATTTTTAATTTGGTTAACGTTGGTCTAACGGCACCCAGTCAATCACCCACGCTGATTTCATGTTTAAACTTGAATCAGAAGTAATTTTCTTACGAGCAGCATCTGCTGTATCACGGTCTTTTGCAGGTCCAACCATAATACGAATACCCTTACTGGTTGGGCTTGTAGTGACCTTATAGCCTTTAGCTCGTAATTTAGAAACAACTGCATCTGCATTTGCTTGGTTAGCAGCCAAAGCGACTTGAACCATCCACTTTTTATCGCCATTTTCAAGCAGTTCACGTGCTTTTTCAGCTTCAGCTTTTTTCTCAGCTTCAGCTTTTCGTTTAGCATCAGAGGCTTTTTTATCAGCTTCTGCTTGTCGTTTGGCTTCAGCAGCTTTCTTGTCTGCTTCTGCTTGGCGTTTTGCTTCTGCAGCCTTTTTATCTGTTTCTGCCTGTCGTTTAGCTTCAGCTGCTTTCTTTTCTGCTTCTGCTTGGCGTTTTGCTTCAGTTGCTTTTTTGTCTGCTTCTGCTTGACGCTTAGCATCAGCCGCTTTCTTGTCTGCTTCTGCTTGGCGTTTTGCTTCTGCAGCTTTTTTGTCTGCATCTATTTTTGAAGTATCAGTTGTTTTATTCACCGTATTGGTTTGCTGGTTTTTAGCTTTCGCTTCACCTACTAACTCCGGTGGAATATTATCTGAACTTTCTTGAGCCGCTGTACGGCGCGCATTAATCGCAGCGTACTCTGCTGCAGCTTTACGAGCAGCGTCAGCTTCAGCTTGCTGCTGCATTGCTAAGAACTCAGCTGCACGTGCTTCTTGTTCAGCAACGGCCTTTTCACGAGCACGACGCTGTTCTTCTAGCAAACGTTTTTCAGTCTCAACATCAACCGCAAGCGGTTGTAGTTGTACCATTTGCCCTTCAGTTGTCTGTTTTGGTTTAGTTTGAGTTTTTGGCGATGTGGATGCGGATGGTTGAGCTTCAACCTGTTTTATTTCCTCATTTCCTTTTAGAAGTAATGCTGCCAATAAAACACCACCTCCTAGTAAAACAACGCCACCCATCCAGCGTTGTTTGTTATTCATTGACATTCTTCCAAATACTCCCAAATCGCTTCTAAAGTATGAAACGAACCACAGGCCAAAATCAGCTGATTGTTATTTGTTTGCTCAAGCGCTGATTTAAAAGCCTCTTTGATATTGCCATATTGTTGTACTGTCTGGCCTTGCAAGGCATCATTGAGTTGCTGAATCGGTGCAGCACGCGGCACATTCAATTCAGCAATTTTCCAATGTAAAACAGTAGGTTTCAATAAATCGACTACTGATTTTATATCTTTATCTGCCAGCATTGAAAATACTGCGACAACTTCTGTGTACTGTTTATTGTATTCTAAGAAATTTCGCAATTGCTTTAACAAAAATTCAACACCATGTGGATTGTGCCCAGCATCAAAAATGACCGTCTTCCCATCCACTTGACGCTGTTCAAAACGCCCTGCTAAGCGAGCAGATTGAATACCTTTTTCTAATGCTGACTGAGAAATTTCAAGTCCGCTATTTAAAATGGCCGCAACCGCTCCTGCAATATTTTCAATCGCTAATGTACCTAAAGGAAGTTTTAAAGTGGTTCCTTCCGAAGCAAAGTACCAGTTTTGTCCATCTTCTGCGAGCTTATAAAAATAATCACGATTAACGGTATATAAGTCTGCTTGTGAACTTTGTGCTTTATCTTGAATTGCTTGCGGCAATGGTTGCTCACCCGCGAAGATAACCGGAATATATGGACGAATAATGCCTGCTTTTTCAAAAGCAATTTTTTCGATGGTATCGCCTAACCAGTCTGTGTGATCTAGGCCAATATTAGTAATTACTGCAATGTCGGGGTCAATCACATTGACGACATCTAAGCGCCCGCCCAGACCAACTTCAAGCACCCATACATCACATTGTTGTTGTTTAAAAATAACAAAAGCAGCCAAAGTGGTTGCTTCAAAAAAAGATAAGCTTAAATCACAATCGCGACGAGCCTGATCGACTTGAACAAAAGCATCAATCAGACTTTGATCATCGACTTCAACTCCACCTAACTTAACTCGCTCATTAAAGCGATAGATATGCGGTGACTGATATAACCCAACTTTATAACCTTGTGCGTTTAATATCGCAGCCAGTGTGGTTGTGGTTGAGCCTTTACCATTCGTTCCGGCTACTGTAAAAACTTTAGCATGAGGCTGAGTTACACCCAGCTTTTCTGCAACAGGAATTACACGTTCCAGACCAAGATCTATCCCTGTAACGTGAACATGGCTCCAATAATTGAGCCATGTATCTAAAGAGTCTATTGAAAGTGGAGCTTGTTGGTTCAAGGTAAGTTCATCAATTTCGATACAAGTCGAGATACAGTATCACGTAAAGCATGACGATGAACAATCTGATCGATTACACCATGATCAAGCAAATATTCAGCACGTTGGAACGGTTCTTCAAGAGTTTCACGTACAGTCTGCTCAATTACACGCTTACCAGCAAAGCCAATCATCGCTTTAGGTTCAGCAATATGAATATCACCCAACATTGCTAAAGAAGCTGTTACACCACCATACACAGGATGTGTTAACACAACGATATATGGTAAGCCAGCATCTTTTAATTTTTGAATCGCAGCAGAAGTACGCGCCATTTGCATAAGCGATAACATACCTTCTTGCATACGCGCGCCGCCAGAAGCTGCGAAACAGATTAATGGCTGACGTTTTTCAATTGCAAGCTCGGCAGCCTTTACAAAACGGTCACCTACAACTGTACCCATTGAGCCGCCCATAAAGTCGAACTCAAAAGCACATGCAATCATATCTACGCCATTTAAGTTACCTTGCATGGCAATTAACGCTTCCGTTTCACCAGTTTTGCTTTGCGCTTCACGCATACGATCTGGATACGGTTTAGAGTCAACAAACTTTAATGGATCTTTAGCAGTAAATTCTTGACCCAATTCAGTTACAACATTATCGAAGAACCAGTTCAAGCGGTCACGAGCTTTCATTCGTAAGTGTTCGTCACATTGCGGACAAACATATGCATTGAAAGAAATTGCTGTACGTGTCACTAGTGCATGACATTCAGGACATTCAATCGTTGGCTCAGTAAATGTTGCTTTGAGAATTTGTTGCTCATCTGCGACTTCAATACCTGGAACCGGACGTTTTGTCCATGGTGTCGAAGGGCTAAGAACTTTCCCTGGTTTCACTTCTTGATTCATACTAACTCATCGAGCGCTGCTCGAAGCTCCTTGACTTTACTCACCGTCTGTTCAACAGCGTCATCCGCTGCCAACGTTGCAAAATTTTTAACGAAAGCACTACCTACAATCACGGCATCAGCAACATTACCCATTGCTTTTGCTGAAGCGGCATCACTAATACCAAAACCAACACCCACTGGAATATTCGTGGCATTTTTGATTTTTTGAATACGCGCAGCAGCTTCTGCCGTATCAAGTGTTGCTGCTCCAGTTACACCCTTAAGTGAAACGTAGTAGATAAAACCACTTGCCTGATTTGTCACATGTTGAATGCGTTGATCTGTAGAAGTTGGCGCAAGTAAGAAAATTTGGTCCATATCATGTTGTTTCAACACAGCACCAAACTCTTTTGACTCTTCTGGTGGTAAATCCACAAGTAGTAAACCATCTACACCACATTGTTTCGCATGAGAAACAAACTTCTCGTAACCAATCACTTCAACCGGATTCAGATAACCCATTAAAACCACAGGTGTTTCCTGATCCTGCTCACGGAACTCTTTTACCATGTTGAGTGCATCCAACGTATTAGTCCCTGCTGCAAGCGCACGTTCAGCTGCAAGCGCAATTACCGGACCATCAGCCATTGGATCTGAAAATGGTAAACCAAGCTCAATGACATCTACTCCTGCCGCAACCATTTTATGCAGTAACGGAACCGTTACTTGTGGCTGTGGATCACCCGCCATAACATAAGATACAAGCGCTTTACGTTGTTGGGACTTAAGCTTTTCAAAACGGGTGGCAAGACGTGACATAGGGTTGTGCTTTCCTTGAATTATTTAAAATTGAGGAGTTGTTTGTAGAAATACAAGAACATCGCATTTTAACGCTATTTTTTGTCCATTGAACAGGTCTAACGTTATGGCGATATTCGATTGTATGATTCATACAACCCATGGTGTACATTTATCAATATTTTGAAACTTTTCTCAATGATCAAAGCTTCCTATTTTCGAGCCATTATTAGATTGTCACTTGGTTAAAAAACAATCACACAAAACTTATTTCTCAATATTTTTATTGGCGAGTTGTAATTCCCTTTTCCGCATGAGTAAAGTTTGTCCTGTCAAATTTTTATGAGCCCGTGCAAGTGCCGACTGATCCGAATATCCCAACTGTTCAGCAATTGCGGTGAGGCTTTCATTTTGGTGAAGTAATATTTCACAGCGTTTCATGCGTTCAGCATCTAAAATTAATTTAAATGAAGTATTTAATGACTGTAATTGACGCTGCAAGCTTCGTACTGAAATATTCAACTCGATGGCAATATCCTCTATTTTCGGAGCTTGTTGCTTATGTTTGAAATATTCATGGACGATCCAATGTATTTGCTGGGCTAAATCTGTATGTATTTTCCGCTGAGCCAATGCCTCTTCTGCTTGTTTCACTAAAAGTTGCATTAAGCTGGGGTCTGCATGTCGAGGGCGAACATTCAATCCCTCACTTGCAAAAGTTAATGCATAGTAAGGTTGCTCAAATGATAATTTACATTGAAAGAAACGCTGATAGTGAACTAATGGACCACGTGAACGGTGCACGAACTCAACATGTTGCAAGAGAAAATCATGAAAAGGAGCAATTTGTTTAGCAAGCTGCACCATAGCAGCTAAAGTCAGCTCACAAAGTATGATATTACTGGCATCAACTAACGGCCAATACAAACGAATGTTAGAAGCATCTTGTTCAACTTGCATAGGCACGACTTGCTCACCGTCAATCACGAGACGATGGAATTTCATGACATATTCAAGAACCTCTGCAAAGCTCCCACTTCGAGAAGCCATATATCCCAGTACACCAAAATTGGCAGGTGTAATACAAGTTGCCATTTCTAGGGCTAAATTAGAAACTTGTAGACGAGACTCTGTCAGCTCTAAAAGTTCAAGAAAAAAGTTTAAAGAAGATTGAGCATCAATAGATGAAGCTAAGATATTTTGAACTTGACGGGCCTGAACATCTGTAAGGTTTAATGCCTGCCAATCGACTCCTTTTTCTTTTAGATAAGTATTCCACAGATAAAAGTAGCCATTTGAAATCGTAAAATCCTGCATGGCTCATCCTTTTTTTAATGCCATCTTGTCGCAAACTGTATAAAAATTGGCAATAACTGTCAAAACAAAGCCGACTATTAGCGACATACTAATGAACATGTTAGATGCGAGAAATAAAAATATGAACGCACATGTTTCTTATCAGGTCGAGCCAGTGGTTCGTAAAGATCTGGATTTTCATTTAAACGAAGCGCCTCGCTTTTGGTTTAATAACGATCCTTTTTTGACTCGTATGTTTGATGCGCTCAGCTTAACCTTTCCAGATGGAGAGCGTTATTTTATTGAATGTGTCCGTATGTTCCGAGATAAAATTGATGATCCCGAACTACAAAAACGGGTTGCAGACTTTATTAAACAAGAAGCTCAACACGGTATTGCACATGACAAAATGAATCAGCTCATGAAAGAGCAAGGCATGCCTGTTGACCAGTTCACAGCTACACTTAAAAGAATTTTTCGTTTTGAACTCACTAAACGCTCACCGCAATACAATATTGCGATGACGGCGGCAGCGGAACATTTAACAGCACTAATGGCAGAAACCTTTTATAGCAATAAAAAAACTTTGGAAAATGCTCACCCCTATGTTCGAGCACTGTTTGCTTGGCATGCCATTGAAGAGATGGAACACCGTGATGTTGCTTTTGATGTCATGAAACAAGTTGGTGAAGTTCCTGAGTCGACTCGTCGTTTTGTATTGGTTCTTACAACAGTACTGATGTTTGGCTTTACACTCTACCGCACAAATATCATGTTGAAATGTGATGGCTTTAGTCCAAGAGAAAGACTCTTGATGAACCTTAAAGGTTTACCTTGGTTCTTTGGCAAAAATGGCACATTAACCGCTATGAAAAACCAATATTTAGATTGGTTTAAAAAAGACTTTCATCCAAGTCAGCATCCAGTCATTCGTCAATATCCTGTTTGGATTGAAACACTAGAAAAGACAAATGATCCTATTGCAGCTGGTGAGGCATTCTGGCAAGCAGGTTTATAACCTGCTTGTTACCATTTCGCATAATGTTGTTCTAGTAAGCCGTATTGTTCGTTACAATTGATTATATCGGTTGCCTCATGCTCAATCATGCCGCTAATTTTAGCTTGCCACTGATTGAACTGGCTGCCGATCATTCTTAAGTTTATATTTTCATATCGGCACCAACCAATATGCACTTGGAGATTAAGCTTTTGATCTAGAGAGCTAATTTGCCAAAGCTCATCATTTACTTTTTCAAATAAAACATCAGTTAGTGGAAATAAAACTCCGTTAATCCATAAGCAGTTTTCATTACCAAAACTTTCATTAACACCAGAAGCTAAATTTAAACCAATACGTCGCCCTTGCTCATCCCAAAAATTACATGAAAGCCAGAACCAAGCTGTTTCAGGTCGCAAAAAACCGCAGGTATCATCTAAAGAGGCGAATGTCTTTTCATCAAATTGTACGATTTGGTTTTGTTTATTAATAAACATTCCCTCTACACCCAGCGTGGTCTGCTTTTGGGTATAAGTCCAACCATTGATGCCAGTTGGTGTACACAAACTTAATATATCGGTTCCAGCACAAAAAATACGAGCGCTAAGCTGAATCTCACCATATTTAGTGACTCGAATGTATCGCACACCATTAGCATGCTGGATATCAAACTGATAAGGCGATTTAGAAAAATAACTTTGATTGAACAACGGCTGTTCATCAAGGTAGGTTTTATGACCTAAAGGCTGAATGGCATTCCACTCGATGACTTGCTGAGTTTCATGGTCATAAATATAGAAAAAGCCATGCCCAACCCAGCCAATATCTGCAATTGCCAGACCAATACTATAGTGTTTATGTTGAATGCCGCAGAATTTAAATTTTTTATATTTTAATTGCTTACGCCAGCCTTTAAGGACCTTACCGTAAGGGGTTTTATAAATATAATGTTGTACGTGAATGGTTGACGGTACAGATTCAAAACGCCCGTAGCGAGGCTGTCCATTTTCTTGAATTAAATCCATTTACCCACTTCCATATGAATATTAGATTTCAAATGACCTATACCACGGTCAAATACGTATTTTCCCAAATTGTTTCAACAAAATCGCCTTTTATTAAATGAATATAGCGCCCTGCTACACAATCTATTGCTAAGCAGTCATCAATATCAATGACTCGATCTGTATGTGCTTTTTGCCACTGCCGATCTATAAATTGTTTACCTAATTGTTTGGCAGCTACCGCATTCGGTGCAACCACAAACTCATAACGGTGAAGTTCACCGAATTCACTTGCATTATATCCACCCAGATTAATTAAATATAATTTTAAATCATCTGGTTGTGGAGCAGCGTCAGTAAAGTGAATTTGATAATTTTGTCCTTGAGAGCTAACTCCTGAGAGCTTGGCCCAAGCATCAATATGCAATCCTTGAGCCTCACCAAACCAAGCCTGTTTAAGTTGAGGATACACTTCTTCCAAAGTATCCCCTACAGCCATGACTACATCATGAACTTCTGTATTAGCGCGGGCATGGCGCCCGCCCAACATAACCATAAACAAACTTGGCATTTTTTCCTCTTACATCTCAACCATTTCTACGCCATCAATGCGTGCAACTGTCATTAAATCTTTATCACCACGACCTGAAACAGTCGCAATAATAATCTGATCTTTAGACATCGTCGGTGCAAGCTTAGACACATAGGCCATCGCATGCGAGCTTTCAAGTGCAGGAATAATCCCTTCGATTTTGGTTAAATCACGAAAACCTTGCAAAGCTTCTGTATCATTAATCGGCACGTATTCTACGCGCTTCATATCTTTCAAGAAGCTATGTTCAGGACCAACCCCCGGATAATCAAGGCCCGCCGAGATACTATGTGTCTCAATAATCTGGCCTTGTTCATCACTCATCAAGTAAGTACGGTTACCATGTAATACACCCACGTGACCCGCATTTAATGGTGCAGAGTGTTTACCAGTTTCAATACCAAAACCAGCTGCTTCAACACCATACATTTTCACGTTGGCATCGTTTAAGAATGGATAGAACAAGCCCATTGCATTTGAACCGCCACCCACACAGGCAACTAATGCATCTGGTAAGCGACCTGCTTGTTCCAAAATCTGTTTACGCGCTTCACGACCAATAATCGACTGGAAGTCACGAACCAATTGAGGATATGGATGCGGGCCTGCAACTGTACCAATCACATAGTACGTCGTATCAACATTCGTTACCCAGTCACGCATCGCTTCGTTCATGGCATCTTTCAGCGTTTTAGAACCACTTTGTACAGGAACAACTGTAGCACCCAACAAACGCATACGATAAACATTCATCGCTTGACGCTTAACATCTTCAGCACCCATATAAACAACACATTCAAGACCTAAACGTGCTGCAATTGTTGCTGTTGCTACACCATGCTGCCCTGCACCAGTTTCGGCAATAATACGTTTTTTGCCTGAAAGCTTTGCAAGTAATGCCTGACCAATCGTGTTATTTACCTTGTGTGAGCCTGTATGGTTCAAGTCTTCACGTTTAAGGTAAATTTGCGCACCACCTAACTCTTTTGACCATCGCTCAGCATAATAAAGTGGACTAGGACGACCTACATAGTAGGCGAGGTCACGGTCGAATTCTGCCAAAAACTGTTCATCATTTTTCATGCGGGAATAGAGATTTTCTAAATCTTCTAATGCCGCCATTAGAGTTTCTGACACAAAACGTCCGCCATGGATACCGAAATGCCCTGCAGCATCTGGGTACTGTGTATAGTCAATCACATTGTTTTGCTGATCCACGTTGGACTCCTTGCATAAATCGTTCAATGAGTTGTTGGTCTTTTATACCTTTTGCGGACTCTACGCCTCCGCTCACATCTACTGCAAAAGCACCGGTAGTATGAATAGCGTCAATGACATTGTCAGGGGTTAAACCGCCTGCCAAGATTAATGGAATATCAAGTTTTGGGAATTTAGACCAGTCAAACTGATGTCCTGTGCCCCCTTTGAGCTCAGGATGCCACGCATCGAGCAATACAGCACTGGCACCAGCTGCCTGATATTTTTGAATTTCAGCAACTACATCCAGATCAGGTTTAACCTGAATCGCTTTATACCAGCGACGTTTACAATGGCGAGCAATTTCCTGACATTGTTCTGGACTTTCATCGCCATGTAGTTGTAATACATCTAGGGGAACACAATCAAGTACATCCTGAATTTCAGTAGCACTCGCATTTACAAACAAACCTACCATTTGTACATAAGGTGGAATTACTTTTGCTAATTCTTGGGCCTGTTCAACCGTTACATGTCTTGGACTTGGTGGAAAAAAAACAAAACCAATCGCATCTGCTCCAGCAGCAACAACTGCCTGAACATCTTGAATGCGAGTAATTCCACAGATTTTTGCTCGTGTACGTTTTTGGTTTGATGGGCTCATGATCTGCCTAAACTACAACCATTTCTTAAAATAAGCGCCATTGTAATGCAATTTTTGCCCCTTGCGTAAAAGTTCTCTGGGAATTGGGCTAAATGACATTGTATGAAATAAATCGCCACTTTATACTGCGTAAAATTGGAAGCAAGTGTAAGCAATTAATGCTTTAGGGAAGCTGGTGAAAGTCCGGCACTGCCCCCGCAACGGTAACAATGTAAAGCATATTTTTTAAGTCGTTCTCGACTTACACCACTGCAGTAATGTGGGAAGGTGAATATGTCCATAAATTAAATATGGCGCTGAAGTCCGGAGACCTACTTGTTTCATCTATCTACCCGATCATTCACGTGGGGTGAATGTATGGAGCATGTTATGTCTAAGTCTTTTCAACCTACTCGTCTAGTAGGGGCTATCGCTATTGCGATGGGGTGTTCACCTGCTATTTTTGCTGAAGATACAACTACCGCAACTCAGCTCGATCCAATTGTAGTGACTGCTTCAAAAAGTGCTGAAAAAGCAAGTGAAGTTCCGGCTCGTATTTCTATTATTGAACCTAAAATTGTAGAACAGTCACCTATTGCTGAATTACCACACTTATTAATGAGTGATGCAGCTATTAATATGGTTCAAAGTGGTGGCTTAGGGCAAACATCTTCAATTTTTATTCGTGGTACTAATTCTGAGCATGCTTTGATTTTACGTGATGGCGCACGTCTGAACACTGCCTCAACTGGTGCAGCAAATCTTGCATTTATTGATACCACAGATATTAAACAAATTGAAATTCTCAAAGGACCAGCATCAGTTCTTTATGGTACGGATGCTATTGGTGGTGTTGTACAAATTATTTCAAAGACTCCAGAAAAAACCTCAGCATTTGTGACAGGTGAAATTGGTGAAAATAAAACTTATAAATCGATTGTAGGCGCAGATCTTGCCGAAAACGGATTTTATGCGCAAGTTCGCAGTCAACGTTTAGAGTCTGACGGTTCACGTATCACTGATCTAAAAGGTAATGACATTAAAAAAGCCTCTTATGATCAAAAAGGCTTCAGCACTAAAGTTGGGGTAGAAAAAGAAGATTTCGGGGCATCTGTTGACTACACACAAAATGAAGGAAAAAGCCAATACGATACTTTTCGTTATGATGGTTCATTGACTTCTCAAGATTTCAAAAATGAATTACTTAATATTCGTGGCCGTGTAAATCTCAATTCAGATATTTCTCTAAATGCAAGATTATCTCAATTTAAAGATGAACTTGATCAAAATGGTTCAAGTGATTTTGTACATAGTACGACAAAGGAGGCAGAAGTTTACGGCAAATGGCAATTCACCTCATCTCAAAATGTATTGGCAGGCGGAACTCATCAAAATATTGATGGGGATGTAGTCTCTTATGGCTCACCTTACGATGAAGACGTTAATAGCACAGGCTATTTTGTACAGCACCAATATCAAAATAATGGTTTAAACACTCAAGTTGGTGTTCGTGTAGAAGATAATCAAAAATATGGTACACATACAGTTGCACAAGGTGCTATCCGTTATCAACTTTTACCACTGACAAGTATCTATGCCAACATTGGTTCAGCTTTCAAAGCACCTACTCTTAATGACATGTATGGTTCTGGGGGGAATCCAAATCTAAAACCAGAAGAAAGTATTTCTTATGAGGTCGGTATAGATCAGAAGCTAAACTATAACATTTCAACTGGAATTTCAGCGTATTACACTAAAATCGACAACTTAATTGAATCACGCTGTATAGCTGTATGTAATGGCGATTGGGTAAATACATTCCCTATTTATCAAAATATTAATATCGACAAAGCATCTATGCGCGGTGGCGAAGTTTATGCAAACTGGACCAAAGATGACTTATTTATTAAATCATCTTATAACTATGTTAAAGCCATCAATGATGAAACAGATCAAGAGTTATCACGACGCCCTCGTCAAAGCTTTACCTTAAGCGCTGGCTTACAAAACGAACTTTATGGCTTAAGTGTTTCACTTTCTGCAAAATCTAAAGCGAAGGACTACAACCAAGATACGCCTGGCTATACAACAGTTGACTTTAATGGTTACTGGAATGCTACGCCAAACATTAAACTCTTCACTAATATCCAAAATATGGGTGATGTGAAATATAAAACTGCTTCCTACGACAAAGGTATCTATTATGTCAACGGTGGGCGCCTCGCATCAGCTGGTGTGACCTTAAGCTACTAAGCAAAACTTTATTATAAAAATATTTTCTTAACTCCAGTTTCGGGGTAATGTTCTGACCGACATTATCCCTTTTTTATGTTCAGGATATCCATCATGGGACACCGTTTAAGCAAAATCTATACACGCACAGGCGATTCAGGTACCACTGGTTTAGGCGATGGTTCTCGTGTTGCCAAGGATGATTTACGAATTACGGCACTTGGTGATGTTGATGAACTCAACGCCATTATTGGGGTACTTCGTGCTCAAATCACAGATAGCCAAGTAACTAATAAGGCTGATTGGGATAAAAGCTTAAGTCTGATTCAACATTGGCTTTTTGATTTAGGTGGAGAGGTTTGTATTCCAAATTACAATCTACTCCAGCCGGTTTGTATTGAATTTCTTGAAAAAGAAATTGACCGTATGAATGAAGATTTGCCTATGCTTAAGGAGTTTATTCTGCCGTCTGGCTCCTTATCTTGCAGTTACGCTCATCAAGCTCGTGCCGTTTGTCGTCGTGCAGAGCGATCACTCATGTCGGTGCAAACTCGTGATCAAAATATTCAAGCTACAGCACTTCAACTTTTAAACCGTCTATCTGACTGGTTATTTGTCGCATCGCGTGCTTTACAGCGTGCTGAGGGTGGCCAAGAAGTGCTTTGGCAAAAAAATATTAATGAGATTATTTAAAAATAGATTAGATTAAACATGGTCTCTGCTCTTTTTAAAGAGACCATAGTCAAAATATTTCATAGAAGAAAATTATGCGCATTATTGGTCACCGTGGTGCACGCCGAGAAGCTCCTGAAAACACGTTAGGTGGGTTTCAGCACATAAAAGACTTAGGTATTCGTGGTGTCGAATTTGATATTCGTCAGCTTCAAGACGAAGAGTTGGTCGTGATCCATGATGACAATTTTTTACGTACAGCTGGAGTCGATCAAGTTGTAGAGCAGTCGACTTTGGCTCAAGCGTTGTCATTCGATCATCGTCAAAGCTGGCCCAATTGGCCAGCTTCTGAACCAACACCTACACTTAAAGGTGTTTTAAACTTACTTGATAATTTCGATCATATTGAAGTTGAAGTTAAAGCTGTAAGAGATATGGCGTTAGCCGAACAACTCGTTCAAAAGCTTGAGATGGAATTGCAGGGCTTTGAGAAAGTCGTAACCATCACAAGTTTTGATCTTCAAATTCTAACTGCTTTACGCGATATAAACTCTCAATTTAAACGCGGATTGTTAGTTGAACTTCCGGTTGGCGCAACAGCGATTGAACTCGCGCATCAATATGGTTGCGGTCATATTGGTTGGCACGACCAGCTTGCAACAGATGAAATGATTCAATTATCGCATCTAGCTGGTTTGAACATCAGTGTCTGGACAGTAAATGATGTAGAAAGAGCAAAAAGGCTGCGTGATTTAGAGGTTCAGGGCTTAATTACAGATATTCCAACCACGATGTTACAAGCTTTATAAATATAAAAAAGGTGGTAAAAACCACCTTTTATTTCTTTTGTGCCTGAATGAGGCGCTGACCACTCTGGTCAAGTAGATATAGCGTATTACCTACGAGTTGAAAGCGTTGAATACGTTGCAAAGCATCTACCAGCTCTGCTTCTTGAGCCAAAGCACCATCACAGCTTGAATGACCTGCATTTACTTGCATATCAAGTTTTTGCTGACTGAAATTAAAGGTATAACGACCAAAAACAGCATTACAGCCCGTATGGCCCGATACTGTTTTGACTGCTGAGTTCAGTGAAAGAGTTGGCCATTGGTTAAAGAATTTTGCCTTATGACCACTGATCTGAGTGATCTGCCAATCAATATCTTGAATGCCATCTGGGCTCACTCTCTTTTTTACAACAGATGCTTGAGTCTGATGAGCTGTTCTTTTTGTTTGAACTTTTTTCGTACTTTGTTCGGGTGCACTTTGACATGCGGCTAATACAAGACTGATTGTGACCAAGACACATTTCAATGATAATTTTCTTGCAATATCAATGCTGTTCTTTTTTTTCAATCGTTGTACGTTCATTAAACAACTTCTCCTGCTTGAAAAACTCTTTGACATAGTTTAATTCTGTTACGGTTCTTTCAATACATCTGTACAATAATGCTAGTGATTCTCACTAAGCACGTGCTAATATGAAGGATAGAATAGCAATATATCTTGATGATTGGTTTTGCTATGTCGTTTTGTCTTTGTACCTTGTTTCACAAGGATTCTAGGAGCGCTGCCGGATATGACTTCCGCCCCACTCAAAGCCCCAATTAACTGGACCGCTAGCATTACCTTAATTGGTTTACCAATTCTTGCCGCAATAATAATCCCGATTTATGCGTATTATTATGATTTTAGTGTAAGCGCATGGGTAAGCTTATTTTTTCTTTTAGCTCTAAGTAGTATGGGGATTACTGCTGGTTACCATCGCCTTTGGGCTCACCGAGCTTATGAAGCATCGTTACCGCTTAAAATTCTTTTAATGATCGGTGGAACATTTGCCGTGCAAAATAGTATTTTGTTCTGGGCATCTGGTCACCGTACTCACCATCGACATGTTGATGATGTTGATGAAGATCCATATTCAATTGAGCGTGGTTTTTGGTATGCGCATATGGGTTGGATGATCCGTGATCATTCACCATCAGAGCCAGACTTTAAAAATGCACCAGACCTACTCAATGATAAATTGGTCATGTTCCAGCATAAATACTATGGTTTACTCGTAGTTGCTGTTCATGTTGGTATTTTAGGCTTAATCGGTTGGGCAACTGGCGATCTATGGGGTGTAGTACTCTTGGGTGGTCTAGTACGTTTAATCATTAGCCATCAAGTTACATTCTTTATTAACTCACTTTGCCATATGTTTGGTAAACGTCCTTATACAGACGAAAACTCAGCACGTGATAATTTCTGGTTAGCCATTGCCACTTGGGGCGAGGGTTACCACAACTATCACCATATCTTCCAATACGACTATCGTAATGGTGTGAAATGGTGGCAATATGACCCAACTAAATGGTTGATCTGGTCATGTTCTAAAATTGGTTTAGCTAAAAATTTACGTCGTATTCCAAGCTTTAATATTAAGAAAGCAGAACTGGCGATGAAATTTAAATACGCTGAACAAGACCTCGCTATTTATGGTCATGATGTAAATGCAGACATTACTCAAATGAAGCAACGTATTGCACAAGAGTACGAAGCATTTACACACACCTTAAATGATTGGGCAAAACTTAAAGAACAAGAGTTACAAGCGAAAAAAGCAGCAATGGCTGAAAAGATTCATAGAATGGATCATAAGCTTAAAGTTGATTTCCAATTGCTTGAACACCGTTTAAGTCATCACCGCGAATGCTTAGAAACACTCATGCGTAGTGTTAAAAAGAATACCAATGTGGTGTCAGACTAAAATAAATTCTGATCTAAAATAGCTCTTTCGGGAGCTATTTTTATGCCTGCTTTTTAACTATGGTATAGTGAAATCTGCTCTTTCTATTTTGCTAAGCCTATGCAGTTTAATTCGCTCTACCCTTCACTTCCGTCTAAATTATTTCATGTTCAGCAGCCATCACCTTTACGTGGTGCAAAAGCAGGACATTTTAACAGTGCTTTGGCTGATGAACTACAATGGTCAGAAGACGATAAAAATGCATGGGTTGAGATCTGTAGTGGACAGCGTACATTCCCTGAATTTCCGTCTCTTGCTATGGTCTATGCGGGTCATCAATTCGGACAATGGGCAGGACAACTCGGAGATGGACGTGGCTTACTCATTGCGCAAATACTAAATACAAAGGGCCAAACCATCGACCTTCATCTCAAAGGTGCAGGTCCTACGCCTTATTCAAGAATGGGAGATGGGCGAGCAGTATTACGTTCTGTGGTCCGTGAATATTTAGCAGGACATGCTTTAAATGCTTTAGGCGTCGCATCTAGTCATGCAGTCGGTTTTACAACCTCGACTCAAGGTGTACTGCGTGAAAAACTAGAGTTAGGCGCAATGCTACTTAGAACATCTGAATGTCATATTCGTTTAGGACACTTCGAATGGATTAATCAATATGCGCCTGAATTGCTGTCAGAATTCACTCAAAAATGTATTGAATGGCATTATCCAGAATGCTTAGAAACTGAAAATCCAATTTTATCCTTTGCCAAAAAGGTAGTTGAACGTACTGCAATTATGATTGCGAAATGGCAATTGGTTGGCTTTGCTCATGGCGTAATGAATACCGACAACTTAAATATTACTGGTTCAACACTCGATTTTGGTCCATATGGTTTTATGGAGCGCTTCCGTCCGAACTGGATCAACAACCACTCAGATTATCAAGGCCGTTATACTTATCAAAATCAGCCAAGCATAGGCCATTGGAATTTATGGACGTGGTTAAACAACTTGATTCCACTTGCTGAACCTGAACAAAAAGATAAGTTCAAAGAAGAGTTAGCACGTTGCTTAGAACAATTTGAACCAATCTTTTTAGAACACTATGGACAAGGTTTATGTCAAAAAATGGGACTTCCCCATTTCCACAAAGACAGCCTTGATTGTAGTTTTGCGTTTTTAAGAATCTTACAAACTGAACAACTCGATTACACTCAAAGTTTTATTCGTCTTCAAAATAAAGAATATAAAACTCTACGAGATGATTGTCTTGATATTCGACAGTTTGATGAGTTTCTTAGCCAATATGAAAGCATTCGTGAACATCAAGATATTGATGAGCTGGATGTAAATATGCAAAAAGCAAATCCGATTTATATTTTACGTAATCACATGGCGCAGCGCGCTATTGAAGCAGCTGAACGAGATGATTTTAGTGAAGTAGATCGTTTATTTAAGCTACTTAATCACCCATACACAAGACAACCAGAGCTTGAGCAACCACAAGATTTAGGTCCGTTCCCAAGTGATGTTCCAGATGTAGCAGTGAGCTGTTCATCTTAATATTAAAAAACTAAACTCTCTTAAGCCACTTAGCTTAAGAGAGTTTCTTACACATCAAAGAATAATATATGAAAATTAAACCCCTCATTATTTGTACATTTCTTATAGTTCCACTGGGAATCGCTTTTTATAATTATGAAAAATATTTACCGACTTTTACGTCAAGCCATCAAGCCCTCTCAAATGAAGAGATCCAAGAAATAATCAAGACCAAGCCAGTTACCTCAATTGAAGTGTTTAAAAACCAACGCCTACTTCTGCTCAAGAGTAATCAGGACGTGATTCGGCAATATCCGATTCGTCTCGGTTTTAATCCCAAAGGACATAAACACTTTGAAAATGATGGTAGAACACCTGAAGGGATTTATTCTATAGATTGGCGAAACTCACAAAGTGCTTACTATAAATCTTTGCATATTTCCTATCCCGATGCGAAAGATATTGCTTATGCCAAGCAACATAATCAACCAACGGGAGGAGATATCATGATTCATGGATCTGTTCCGAAATCATTACTCTCGATGCCTTTTAGCTCGACTTACATGCCCCATAAGGATTGGACGTTAGGATGTATCGCGGTTAGAAATGTAGATATAGATGAAATTTGGCAATTAGTACCCAATCATACCAAGATTATAATTTATCCATAAAATCTTTAAAACTATCCACATTTTCTGTGGATAACATTGTGGTTATCCACAGAATAACTTTTATGAAGACTTACTCTTCAGGATATTCGAAGCGATAACCTACACCATAAACGGCTTGAATCCATTCATGACGGTTACCAGTTTCAGCCGCTTCACTAATTTTTCGGCGCAAGTTTTTGATATGGCTGTCAATCACACGATCGGCAACATCAAAGCTGTCCGGATTAATGTGATCCAATAATTGTGCACGTGAATAAACTTGCCCCACATGCTCTAAAAATAGCTCAAGTAAGCGAAATTCGGTTGGCGTTAAGCTCAACGATTTTTGTTGATACCAAATTCTTTGTTGTGCTTTATCAATTCGGAAAGAATCATTTTGTTCAGGTTCTGCCTTACGCTCTAAACGGCGTAAAACAGCTTGTACACGAGCCACCAACTCTTTTGGGCTAAATGGTTTACATACGTAATCATCAGCCCCCATGTTAAGACCTAATACTCGGTCAATTTCTTCGGTACGGGCAGTGACCATAATAATTGGTAAATCTGATTGTTCACGAACTTTACGGCAAATCGTTAAACCATCCATTCGTGGAACCATTAAGTCCAGAATCATCAAATTTGGTTTACGTTGCTGGAAACTCGCATAGGCATCTTGACCATCATGAAACATACTTACTTCAAAACCGGCAGCTTCAAGATAATCACGCACCAAATGCGCCAATTCGATTTCATCTTCAACCAACATCACATGTTTCATGAGATATTTTTCCTTTTATATTTAACTCTGCTTTTTAAAAGTAAGTACACAACGTAAACCACCTAATGGTGAATGTTCAAAACTGAGTGTACCACCAAGCGCCTGCGCAATCTTACAAGACAAAGCTAAGCCCAGCCCTGTTCCACCTGTACTACGCGTACGCGAATCATCTACGCGATAGAAACGTTCACCTAAACGGGATAACTGCTCATCACTTAAACCAAACGGACTGTCATCCACATACAAAGTCCACTCTTGAGGAGTCTGACTTGTATGAATATGAATTTTGCCACCTGTTTCCGTGTAACGAATACTATTACTAATTAAATTAACAACAATCTGTTTAAAACGGTCACGGTCTAATAATAGCGGAGAACTTGTTCCTTCAACTTGAATTTCGAGACCAGCCTGCTCAAGTTTGGGTTTAAAGTTTTCAACTTCTTGTAGTACCACTTCCCATGGATTTACAGAGCTCAAATAACACTTAAGCTGCTGAGCATCTGCCTGCGCCAAGTCTGCAAGGTCTTGGGTCAATTTTTTCAAGCTTGAAACCTGACGCATCATCGCATCTAAATGTTCAGGAGTTGCTTTTCGAATCCCGTCTTGCATCGCTTCAATTTGTGCTTGCAATACAGCCAAAGGCGTTTTTAATTCATGAGAGGTATCTGCCACCCATTGACGTCGCGACTCTTCATGCTGATGTAAAATTTCTGCTAAATGGTTCAATTGGGTTGATAAATCGCCCAACTCATCATTTCGTTTAATAACAACTTGATGTTGATAATTTCCTTTCGTTAATTCATTGGTTGCATTTAATAAACGCTGAATCGGCTTTTTAAAATAAGTCGCCATCAAAAGCGCTGCAACTAAACTTGAAAGTAAGGTTAAAGCATAAATTAAGAGTAAATAGCGCTTTTGGTTACTAAAGAAATTAATACTCAAAGCATCTTCTTTATCTAAAACAGGTTTTAAACCTAAATATCCAACCACTTGATTGTTTAAGATAATCGGGCGAAATGACATCTGATCTGAAGAAGGTGGTTCACCTACTACAAACTGGTGCTGCGCGTCATATAAAGATAAACGCGAACTCAATCCTAAGCGGTCTGGTAAAGCGATAAAACGCTTCTTACCATTTTGCGTTTCAATATCTTTTAAGCTTCCCTTCTTTGATTTATTTTTATCATCACTTGGACGAAACTGGTTAGCACTTAAAGGGAAACGCAACCCTTCAAAGGGTTGATATTGTGAAGGTAAATTTTGCTCAAGCGTTCTTAACTCTTCCTCACTAAAAATACTATTTTTATTAGTTGGTGCAACTTGAGGAGAAATATTGATAAGCGCGTGTTCATCAAAAGAATGCTGCTGTATGGCAATGTCATATTGACGACGAAGCCACCACTGTGAGAGACGATCGTAGTCATCGGGAGCCGCGGTTCCTTCAATTTGTAAAATCTGTGCCTGAATCGCATTCCCCCAATCATGGTAAACCGTATAGACATCACCCAAATTAGTAATGAGACGGTCAAGCTTCTGCATTTCAACGTCGGCTACATATTTGGCAAAGTTCTTTTGCATTGTCCAGTGCAAAACGCTCAAGCTTGCAGTCGCAATAAGTAATGTGGTGAGCAAGACTGTCAAAAATAACCGTAATGCAATGGGAACACGTAGAACGTTCAAAAGCACTCTCTCATTTTTACGCTATATTTGGCATTGTAACCAACAACGAAAAGAAAAACTCTCCATTGTTTCTACATCTTTATTATCTAATCTTTAAGCCATCTTAAAACACAACATTAAAAGGCTTTAGATATGAAAATGACGGCAAAAATTGCATTATTCAGTGCGGCAATTGTAACAATGGGAAGTTTGGCTGCGTGTCAATCGACAACTCAACCACCTAAACCAGAGCGTGGAATGATGCAAGATGGCCCACGTGAGGGTCACCACCGTATGAAGCACCGTGAGTTCACTCCAGAACAAAAAGCTGCATGGGAACAGCACCGCGCAGAACATCAAGCTCGCTTTGAACAAATCCAAAAAGCATGTGATGGTAAAGCGAATGGACAAACAGTAAATGTTCAAGTTGGAGATAAGACACTTGAAGGTACTTGTAACCTTCGTTTTGAACCAAAGCGCCCTCAACCACCAGTTAACGCTCCTGCTCCAGTACCAGCTCCAGCAAAATAATTCTAAAATTATGAAACAAAAAGGCGCCTATAGGCGCCTTTTTGTTTATACATAACTGTTTACGATTTTGACTATTTGTATCATATAAACATAACCAAAAGTGTTTACACTCAAAGCACTTAGCTAGTTTAAGCATTTTTTTCTTGACTTTGCAGTCACAAAGTAAAGGTCCTGAGGTGCTTGTGCAGTTATGCAAGTTGTTGCACGATGTAATAGTCCAAGGTGCCTCATGGCACATTCTCATAGATTAAGATTATAACTCTGGTTTCACCAGTATTGAGGAACCCGATATGCCACAATACAAAGCGCCCTTACGTGATATGCAATTTGTTTTGCATGAATTATTAAATGCTGAAGAACACTATGCAAAATTACCTGATTTCCAAGGTAACGTAAGCCGTGAATTGGTTGATCAATATTTAGAAGCTGCTGCTGACTTCTGTGAAAATGAACTTTCTCCTTTAAACCAAGTGGGCGACCGTGAAGGTTGTACTTGGAATGATGGCGTAGTCACTACTCCAACAGGTTTTAAAGAAGCTTATCAAAAATATATTGAACTTGGCTTTCCGTCTTTATCAGCAGAAGAACAATACGGTGGTCAGGCCTTACCTAACTCTTTAGGTATCGCAATTTCTGAAATGGTAGGTAGCTCTAACTGGGCATGGGGCATGTACCCAGGCTTGTCTCACGGAGCTGTACGTACATTAGAGCATCATGGTTCTGATGAACAAAAAAATACTTACTTACCAAACCTTGTTTCAGGTGTTTGGACAGGTACGATGTGCTTAACTGAGTCTCATGCAGGTTCAGACTTGGGTATTATCCGTACTAAAGCAGAACCAAATGCTGATGGTAGCTATGCAATCTCTGGCGAGAAAATCTTTATCTCTGCTGGTGAACATGACATGGCTGAGAACATCATCCATATCGTTCTTGCTCGCCTACCTGGCGCACCAAAAGGTACTAAAGGTATCTCATTATTCATCGTTCCTAAATTCAATGTAAATGCAGATGGATCTATTGGCGAACGTAATGCGGTACGTTGTGGTTCTATCGAACACAAAATGGGTATTCATGGTAACGCAACTTGTGTCATTAACTTTGACCAAGCTAAAGGTTACTTGATTGGACCTGAAAACCGTGGTTTGAACTGTATGTTCACCTTCATGAACACAGCGCGTATTGGTACTGCGGTTCAAGGTTTAGCAGCGTCTGAATCATCTTTCCAAGGTGCGTTGACTTACGCGAAAGAACGTTTAGCAATGCGTTCACTTTCTGGTCCTAAAGCTCCAGAAAAAGAAGCAGATCCTATTATCGTTCACCCTGCTGTTCGTAACATGCTTTTAACTCAAAAAGCGTTTGCTGAAGGCGGTCGTGCTCTTGTTTACTTACTTGCTCAATACGCAGATATCGTTGAAAAAGGCGAAACTGAAGAAGAGCGTAAGTTTGCTGACAACATCTTGTCTTTATTGACTCCAATTGCAAAAGCATTCTTAACTGAAACAGGTTCTGAATCTGCTAAGCACGGTGTACAAGTCTTCGGTGGTCATGGCTTTATTTCTGAGCATGGCATGGAACAAATCGTACGTGACACACGTATTGCTTGCTTATACGAAGGTACAACTGAAATTCAAGCACTTGATTTGTTAGGTCGTAAAGTATTGCAAACTCAAGGTGCAATGCTACGTGACTTCACTAAGATCATCCATAAATTCGTAGAAGCAAACAAAGACAATGCTGCTATGAAAGAATTTGTTGAACCGCTTGCGGCACTTAACAAAGAATGGGGCGATCTTACTATGCAAATCGGTATGCGCGCGATGCAAAACCCAGATGAAGTCGGTGCTGCTGCTGTAGATTACCTATACTTCGCAGGTTATATCACTTTAGCTTATCTATGGGCTCGTATGGCGCTTGTAGCACAAGAAAAATTGGCAGAAGGTACAACCGATGTTGACTTCTACAATGCGAAAGTAACTACTGCTCGTTTCTACTTCAAGAAAATCTTGCCACGTGTACGTTCTCACGTAGATGTGATCGCTGGTGGTCTAGATCCATTAATGTCATTAGACGCTGAACATTTCGCTTTCTAACCATAGTTAGTTGCGATATGCAATGTTAAAAAACAAAAAAGGACTGCTCAGTTTTGACGGTCCTTTTTTTATAAAATCAATGATAAATTTACACTTTAAATTCCATATCCATTTCGTTTTACAGGATATCTAGCACAGGCCAATGTGCACAAAAAAGGTGAACGATTATGCCAATTTACAATGCTCCTTTAGCTGATATGAAATTCATCATAAATGATGTATTTAAAGCAGAACAATTTTGGCAGTCTAATGAGAAACTCGCTCATGTAGATGCTGCAACAGCTGAAGCAATTTTAGAAGAAATGGCTAAATTTGCTCAGAACGTGACTCATCCATTAAACCGTACCGGTGACGAAGAAGGTGCTCGCTATGAAAACGGCGAAGTATTCACACCAGCTGGTTTTAAAGATGCATTTCGTCAATATGCAGAAGGTGGTTGGATTGGCCTAGGTGCCGATGAAGAATGGGGCGGTCAAGGCATGCCAAAAATGCTCACCGTTCTTTCTGATGAAATGTTATTTGCGACTAACCCATCTTTCATGCTTTACCCGCTTCTTTCAGTGGGTGCAGGTATGGCTTTAAGCAGCTACGCATCTCAAGAACAAAAAGAAACTTATTTACCTAAGATTTATTCAGGTGAATGGTCAGGCACCATGTGCTTAACCGAGCCACATGCAGGTACTGACTTAGGTATTATCAAAACTAAAGCAGAACGTAATGAAGACGGTACATATAACATTACCGGTACTAAAATTTTCATTACTGGCGGTGACAACGATTTAGCAGAAAACATCATTCATTTGGTACTTGCTAAAACTCCGGATGCCCCTGCTGGTTCACGTGGTATCTCGTTATTTATCGTACCGAAATACCTTGTAAATGAAGATGGTTCTTTAAGCGACCGTAACCATGTTGGCCCAGGTTCTATTGAACATAAGATGGGTATCAAAGCATCTGCAACTTGTGTGATGAACTTTGATGGAGCTAAAGGTTACCTCGTTGGTAAAGAAAACGAAGGCCTTGCTGCAATGTTCGTTATGATGAACTACGAACGTTTATCAATGGGTATTCAAGGTTTAGGTGCATCTGAATTTGCTTATCAAAATGCTGCTCAATACGCGACTGACCGTTTACAAGGTCGTAGTGCAGCTGGTGTTCAATCACCAAACAAACCTGCTGACAGCATTTTAGTGCATGGTGATGTACGTCGTATGTTGTTAAATGTACGTGCCAATAATGAAGCATCTCGTGCATTTGCTGTCTATGTAGGTCAACAACTCGATATTACTAAATTCTCAACTGATGCAGCAGCAGTGAAAAAAGCCAATGACCGCGTTGCGCTTTTAACTCCAATTGCAAAAGCTTACCTCACAGATACAGCATTCCAAGCAACTTTAGATGCTCAAATGGTATTTGGTGGTCACGGTTACATCCGTGAATGGGGTATGGAACAATGTATTCGTGACCTTCGTATTGCTCAAATCTACGAAGGAACCAACGGCGTTCAATCTCAAGATTTAATTGGTCGTAAAACCATTAAATGTGGCGGTGCATTCATCGCTGAATACATCACTGAAATTCGTGACTTTGCGAATGACCTAGACACTGACTTGAACTTCATTAAAGATGCAACTTTAGATGCTGCAACTGAAATTGAAGCAATCACTCAGTTTATTATTGAGCAAGCTGCTGAAAATGTAGAGTTCCCGAACTCAGCTGCGGTTGATTATTTACATGCGGTTGGTTTACTCAGCTTCTCATATATGTTTGCAAAAATTGCTGCCGCTGCTAAAGATAAGTCTGGTGATTTCTATCAGAACAAACTTGCTTTGGCTCAGTACTTTGTTGAACGTATCTTGCCGGATATTGATGCGCGTATTGCTAAAATCAAAGCTGGTTCTGACTTAATTATGGGCTTTAGTGAAGATTACTTTACTAATCAAGCTTAATTAAGCTCTTCATAAAAACGCCTGAATAATCAGGCGTTTTTTTATTTCTAATCATAAAAGATAGATAACTTTTAAGTTTTTAATTTCTCGACCAAGAAGTCAGCAGTAATATTGACACTGGGTAAAAGCCCTCGTCTTGTCAACATCAATAAACTTGTCGTTACGCTACCAGCAGACCAGTCTGGCAAAACATGAATTAAGCTACCCTCAGATAGTTCATTCATACAAAAAGTTTCAGGTAAAAGCGTAATACCCAATCCCCTTTTTGCAGCCCCCTTTAAGATCTCCGACTCATTTGCTACAAAGCGGATGTTTGGACGTACTATCTCTTTCTGACCATTTATATTTTGAAAATGCCATGGATTCATTTGCAATTCAGGCCATATACCTTCGTGTTTAAGCAAATCTTCTGGTGTATGTATAGGAACCGATTTCATTAAGTAGGTAGGTGCTGCAACAGCAATGATTTTATCATTTTTAAGTACACGTTGAATTAATCCAGAATCCGGCAATGGTTGAAAATGACTACGGATCACAATATCAAAGTTTTCGCTCATAACATCAACGTAACGATCAGTTACCTCTACTTGTAATAATAACTTAGGATAATGTTCTGCAAGTTCAGGCAAACAATCAGATAAAAGATACTGAGCAATGGGCACAGAAGCACTGAGCCTGACTACACCACTTGGTTCTTGTTGTTGTATTAATAGATTTTCTTCTGCATAACGAAACTCATCTACTGCATTTTTGGCATGTTGATAAAACAGTTTTCCTGATTCGCTTAAGACAAAACTACGTGAACTACGATGAATTAACGTTAAGCCCAGCTTATTTTCTAATATTGCAACACGCTTACTAATAGTTGATTTAGGTAAATTGAGCTGTTTAGCTGCGGCAGAAAATCCTTGATGCTCTACAGCAACAACAAAGAGATAAACATCATTCAAGTTTTGTCTGAGTAGCATTCTTCAATGTCCATATATGTAGACAATAAGTTTCATAATACATGACTACTAGAAACTTTTCTGTCGACTTATGATGATTTTACACATCAAAAAAGAGTAATCATCATGTCAACTTTCACTTTATTTTATGGCGTACCTTCTGGCTGCTCATTTGGTTCAATTGTTGCCTTGGAATGGTCAGGTTTACCTTATCAACTCTGTAGAATTGAGATGCCGGCTCAGTGTAATACCGAGGAATACCGCCAAATTAATCCAGTCGGTGAAACACCTGCACTGCTCTACGATAATGGTAAAGTTTTAACGGAAAGCATGGCTATCTTGAACCATATCATGGCAAAAAGCCTGAATGCGGCTTTTCATTATGAACAAGGAACAGAACAATTTAATCTCTTTAATCAGAAACTAGCTTTTTTGAATACGACTTTATTCAATGCATTTAGCCCACTCTGGTATAGTCTTGAACACTCTTCATCAGAAAGTAATAAACAAGCATTACGTGAATATGGAGCAGTCCAAGTTAAAAAAGCATTTACCGCTTTAGAAAATAGTCTGATAAATCAAACTTGGCTAATGGGCGATCAATTGTCTTTTGTAGACGGATACTACGCTGGTATCGCACGATGGTTGAAATATCATAATGTTATTGATATTGATCAATTTCCAAACTGCAAACGACTTTATGAACAATTACAAAATGAGGCGGCGGTTAAATTTGCGCATGCAATTGAACAAGAACAATCCGTAAAGAGTACAGGTAACTTTTTAGGCCATGTTGTATTTGAAGATGTCATTCAACCGTATAAAAATTTGAAATAGTCTTTGTATTTATAGTGGATATCACCTTACTACCTGAGTTGAATTAAATCTTCATAAAAACGCCTGAATAATCAGGCGTTTTTTATTTTGTATTTACTATTTCCATTGGCACAAAATTTGTTTAATTTCTAAACATTACGAAGTGAACAAAAGATCTTATTATGCCTGATCCTAAAAAATACGAACGAATACTCGACCGTTTCGGACATTACGCCGTAGAAGCCTTCCATTATTTAGCCTTATTCATTATCGGGTGTATGGTGGCATGGTCGGCAGCCAATACAGTTTTTGAAATTCTGACCGTCAAAAAGTATGCTTCAATTGATGATATTTTATTATTATTTATTTACTTAGAACTTGGAGCAATGGTTGGAATTTACTTTAAAACCAATCACATGCCTGTACGATTTCTTATTTATGTCGCGATTACGGCCTTAACCCGTCTACTCATTTCAGATATTCAACATGATCATAAAGCAGATATTGATCAAGTCATTATTACAGGCTCAATTTTGATTTTAGCCTTATCTATTTTAGTTGTACGATTTGCTTCATGGCACTACCCCTCAGTGATGAAAGAGAAACATGCAAAAACTTCTAATAATTTGAAAACACCTCAACCACAAGATGACGAGTTAGCATAGAAAAAGGCCTCAATATCGAGGCCTTTTTATTTTTACATTTAACGAACTCGGTAAATGTTATGTCTTGAGTCTACTAATAAGTATTGATTAGGGGTTTTAACCCAGTGGTATCCACGTGGTGGCGCGTATAAACGATGCGCTCTCCAGTCCGAAACATAATAGCGGCTATGGCGATATTGAGCAGGAATACGTTCACCACGTTTAAAAGCAACATAGTTACCATAATGCTTACCACGATCAGAATTTGACCAAACTGGCGCTCGGTGATCATTACGATAATCATGACGGCGGTCATCACGATGCTCATATCGAGCATAGTTTTTACCATGGTTATTATCCCAACGGTGTCCAGAATCGGCCATCGCGGTAGCTGATATACCTAACATTAATGTCGAAAGTACAAGAACGATTGGCTTTTTCATGGCCTATTTCCTTTTAATCTTGATATGAAGCTAGATTAAAAGAGACTCAAGGAGAAACCATGAATAAAACCGCTTTGATTGCTAAACTTTGTAATGACTATAAAGAAAATATGAAGAATCTGTATCTGTGCTACCATTAGCATTTTTCAAACTAGGTCAATTGCTGTGTCTGAAATCAGTTTTGAGCGTCTTCATCAATTTTTTTGCAAAGTTCCGAGTGTACAAGAAGCCCGTATTATGGCTCATGGAGCAGATGGCGAACATGCTTGGTGGTTTAAGTTCAGTATTGACGTAGAGCATGCACTTGCATGGCAAACAGTTCAAGAACTAGGTCATGTTTTAAATTATCTATCGACGAATGAACGCCTACCAACATTATTCTTCCCTGTTTCACCGCCACCTTACATGAATGGTGAAGCCAAAGACTTTTTATCATGGATTATTCAATGTAACCATCCTGAATTCTCTCCGGATGTGGTTTGCGATTGGCTTGAAGCGCGTTTGCCAAATCCTGTTGATGACGAGTCACATTGGAAAATTAAAACGGATTTGAGTGAAATCGAAAAACTTGATGATAAAGCGTTGGATCAGTTGATTCCGCCAGCGCCTTAAAATATTCAAAGTTTTACTCTCTATTTTTAATTAGCACGACGGGGTCTTACCGCTTTAAGTTCTACTTGTAGTAGCTAATTCGTTACTTTGGTTTCGCCCAAAGTAACCAAAAGCATTTGTCATCCACAAAACCTGTTCACTGTTTTCGTTTATCTAATTTTATTGCAAAAACAATTTAATCGCAGATTTTGGGCAGGTTGTGGATGACTCTAGGCACAGCCATTTTTTGGAAAACTTCAAGATAGTGATTAAAAAGTCGATAATCCAGACCATTCCATAAAACGATAAATCCAATACTTCACTTTAGACTCATCAGCATACTTCACATAATCCACGCTCATCTGTCTATCTTTTAGGTTTGACCACGAGGTATTGAAGTAATCTTGCGCATCTTTAAAAACTTGATCTTGAACTTTGCCAATGACCAACATATCCGTTTCAAGGTTGTAATTTTTTAAATTACGGGCCGTAAAGTTGGCAGATCCTACAATCAACTCAGCTTGTTGGGCATTATATTTCAAGATCATTTTGCTATGGTTCTGCTCGCCATGGGTATCACACCAACGGATTGGAATACCGGTAGCATGTAACTCTGAAGCCACCTGACGGTTTGGAATACCATTTTTTTGTCGACCAAACGCATCTTTATTTGGATCGAGTAAAACACGAACAATAACACCTCGTTCTTGAGCACTTTTTAGAGCTTTAATAATCTTACGTTCAGACAAATAGAACATACTTAAATCAAGATGCTCTTTCGGCTTCGCTGAATTAATCAATTTCAATACAGATTGATAAATTGCGCCTTCAGTTAACACCTGAACTTGAGGCTTGGTTACGTCTTTTTCAAAGTCACCTAAAATCAGTGATGGAGAACTACTACCTGACATTTGCGCAACGGCAGCTTCAGTTTGGAGAACATCAGCAGCTGTCGCCCCTGTTACAACCAATGCGACATTAGAATGTCTAGAGCTGCCATCATGTGGATTTGCTGAGGTCACCAATGACTTCCAACCAGCATCGGTATCAACGACAACGGTTTTACGGTGATTGGCCTTAAAATTAAATAAGTTTAGATAGCTGCGCATTGTAATTTTTTCATCACCGAATGGATTCGGTAACCAGCCCTTTTCAGGGTTATTGCCAATATTTTGACAGCAGATGTACCAGAAGCCAGACCAAAACGGGTTAGAAGCACGTAAAGGGGCTAAATTCGTTTCAATCACATCAACACCTGCCTGACGTAACTGACGGTAGTGTTCAGGGCTGATACCACCGTATACCGAGTTAATCGGGTCGGTAATCATAACGATCTGAATTTGGCGGTTCTGTCTTTTCTTACTTACTAATGCATCGGTTAGCTCTTGCATTAATGGTCTTTGCTTGAGTTTTGAGTCACCCACTTCTGAGTTAAACAAGAACATATCCACCACAATTGTGGATTTTGCCTCATCAATCATTTTCAAGATTTCATCAAAGATGTGCTGATCAACCTGCTGTTGCCCTTTCGCATCTAGATAGGTTTTGTCAGCTAAAAATTTGACATCGGCATGTCTAAGCTTGCCACTAAAGTTAATCCCTTGTGGTAATGGTTTTACTGTGTGGTAAATCGCCGATGCAAGATATGCAATAGCAACAACGCAAAGTAATACCGCCATATAACGACGCCCTGACCAATTTATTTTTTGATGAATTCGTTGAAAAATACGCATAAAAAAGACCTAACTTGATGGTTTCAAATTAGGTCTTTTGGATTGATTTTTCAAGTTTAGTTTCGTGTTAAAGCCTTAAAAACTAAAATCGACACCTACTGTAAAATTGCGTCCAACTTGTGGAATATTTGATAAGAACGAAGCATGTTGATAAACCGTGTCATCTAACAAATTATTCGCTTTCATATAAACACGGTAATCTGTTTTTGCACCATATTGTCCAGAATATGCCACGCCAAGATTAAGCATGTTATAGCCTTCAGTTTCGGTCTCGTAAGCTGCGATCTTATCTTGGTTAAAGACATGGTAGTACTCGGCAGAACCACTAAAACCATCGCCAAAGTCTGCATCAACTTTAGTACCTAAACGTCCCGCTGGAATACGTGGAGCGTTACCCTCGGCATCAATTTTACCGCGTACATAGTCACCAAAAGCACTGATCTTGTACATTGGGGTAATTTGATAACCAATTTCACCCTCAGCACCATAGAAACGAGCTTTATCTTGAGTATATTGAACTAAACGGAAGTCTTTATAACGGTCAAGGGTTTGCGCATAGATGTAGTCATCAAACCAGTTATGGTAAACATGAAGATGGTAATCAAGTTTGTTATTATCAAAATGCAAACCTAACTCAACATTATTCGATTTTTCCTTACTGAGTTGATCATTTCCTAACTCATAAGTATTTGTCGCAAAGTGCCCACCATTTGCATATAACTCTTGAGCTAAAGGCAAACGCTCTTGATGTGAAGCGACAAAAGAAAGTTTATAGTTCGGTGCAAACTCCCAATTCGCAGCACCTGCGTAAGAGAATGCCGAACCATCAAAATCCTGTTTAGAGTTGTCGTCTACATCAATTTCTTGCTGATCTGCACGGGCAGAAAGCTCAAAATGTACGTCTTTCCATTGTTTATGTTCTAAAGCAAATAAACTCCACTTTTTGGTAGTGGTCGGGGCCATAAATGCTTCTTCGCCAGTTAAATCTAATTTCTGTTGACCTAACTGTGCACCAATTACCCCTTCCCAACTTGCAATCGGGTTATGCACCAACTCAATACGTCCATCATAACCTTTGTTTTGGAATCGGGTTGCAATTGCTCCCTCTTCAATTTCATCATGCTGATAGTCAGTATAGCTCGCTTGCGCACGTAACTTTTGGAAGCCTGCAAATGGATCATTTAACTCGGTTTTAAAATCGTAACGCTCAGATTTTAAATCAATCCATGGGCCGCCATGCTCGTGCTCATGTTCTTCATGCTCATGATCGTGAGCTTCTTCACCCTCTTCATGTTCATGGTCTCCACAATGCAAATGCGGTCTTCCACCTAGATGAGCGCTACAACTTTCGTACTCATGGCTATGCCCCGGTAAGCCATACTGGTCTCTGCGGTTGCTATAAGAAATACCCGTATAACCACGGTCATAAATCCAAGACAAACCAACATTAACCGAGTCACCCTGCGCAAAAGTATTGTCTACACGGCGCTCTTTTTCACCTTCATGAATATAATTGGGAGCAATATAATTATTCGCATCACGAGTTAACCCCTCAACACGTAAAGCAACTTGGTTGCCTAGGCCAACAGTTACGCCAGCGCTCGCCAGTTTTTCATCACTTCCAGTGTTGTAACGTAAGCCAACTTGTCCTTCATAACCATTTTCAGGCATTTGCGTAGGGATCTTGTTATCAATGACGTTAACTAAACCACCGACGGTCCCCGCACCAAACAGTAAAGTTGAAGGGCCGCGAATTACTTCGACTTGTTTTGCAAGCACAGGATCTACAGTGACAGCGTGGTCAGGAGACAAGGTCGATACATCAATATTTTCTGATGAATTTTGAAGTACTTTAACGCGTGGTCCATCTTGTCCACGGATGACCGGGCGACTCGAACCAGCCCCAAACTGATTCGCGTAAATTCCGACTTCACTACTGAGTGCATCCCCAATGGTAGCAGCGCCTTGCGATAGATGCTTTTGATCAACAACAGTATCTGCCACAGCAAAATCTTGTGAAGTTTGCTCAAGTGGATGAGCCTTAATTCGAATAGTTTCTAGCTTTTCAACATTTTCACTTTCTGCTGCAAACGAAGGTACGGATATGACAGCTAAAATGGATAAGGTCAAAATATTTTTATAGAACAACATGAGGTGATTCTCTGATCGCTACGCCTTTTGTTTTGTTATATTATAACATTTCAGTCTTTTTGCAATAAAAAACATTTCCAATCGGCTGATTCGTTAGACTGGGCAATTAAATGATGTGAGTAATCTCTGTTTTATAATGCCTTTTACAATCTCTCATGCCGTTATAGCGCCTCCTCTTTCAAAGCTTAGCCGAAACACTTTACCAGTTGCAGCTCTAGCAATTGGAAGTATGACACCCGATCTTTACCGCTTATTTACAATGCAATCAGGTATGTTGACACATCAATGGAAAGGCCTGATTTATCCTAACCTTACCTTAGGCCTTATTTTTTGTGCTATTTGGTACTTTCTATATCGACCTGTAATCTACCGTTTTTTCGGCATTCAGCATGATCTTGACCTCAACTCTTTAAAACGTATTTTTTTATTTTTGGTTGGAACATTACTCGCACTTATTTTAGGAATTGCAATACATTTAATCTGGGATGGTCTAACACACTCAGACTTTCGGACCTTTGTATTTAAAGATGTATTAGCAACAAATATTCATCTTTTAGGGCACCCATATCCCTTACATCGTCTTTTACAGTTAGGCTCCTCTGCTCTTGCCTTACCTTTTATTGTTTGGATGTGTGTTCACTATTATCAGCGCTATAAACAACACTGGAAAGTAAGTAAAAAAATTAAATTTCTTGCATGGTTTCTTTTGATTTTATCTACAGTGTTAGGCCTATTTTCTTTTTGGGATTATGCCCGCTACATTCCTCATGAAGTTTGGCATGCCGATACGTATTATTTTACGGGCCGCTCTATTAATGAATTTATGCAAGGTTGGTTAAGTACCTTTAGCTTAGGATGCTTACTATTCTTGGTTTTAGATCGACAACAAAGAATGGGATGAATAATTAAAATCGCTGCCAAATTGCTCATTTTCAGGTTAATTTCTGCGGTTTTTTGATCTAGTTCTTGTGACAAACCATCCAACAAGGCATAATCGAAAACTTACTTTTTTGACGGTGCGCGGTTTACGCATCCGTCCTTTCAGCCAATATAGTTTGGATAATCTTCATCATGATGCGAACTCATTACTGTGGCTCTTTAACTGAAGCCCAAATCGATCAGACCGTTACACTATGCGGTTGGGTACATCGTCGCCGTGACCATGGCGGTGTTATTTTCCTTGATATGCGTGACCGTGATGGTCTCGTTCAAGTGGTTATTGACCCAGATACTCCAGAAGCATTTGCAACAGCAGATAAAGCACGTTCTGAATATGTATTAAAAATTACAGGTCGTGTTCGTCGCCGTTATGAAGGTACTGAAAACCAAAATATGGTGAGTGGTCAAATCGAAGTTTTAGGCAAAGAAATCGAAGTTCTTGCTGCTTCTGAAACTCCGCCATTCCCGTTAAATGATGACACCATTAACGTGTCAGAAGAACACCGTTTAAAATATCGTTTCTTGGACATCCGTCGTCCAGAAATGTTAGATCGCTTACGTTTCCGTTCTAAAGTAACTAACTTGATCCGTAATTATTTAGACGATCACGGTTTCCTAGACGTTGAAACTCCGATTTTAACCCGTGCAACTCCTGAAGGTGCACGTGACTATTTAGTACCAAGTCGTGTACAAAATGGTAGCTTCTACGCACTTCCACAATCACCGCAATTGTTTAAACAATTATTGATGGTTGGTGGTATTGATCGTTACTACCAAATCGCGAAATGTTTCCGTGATGAAGACTTACGTGCTGACCGTCAGCCAGAATTCACTCAAATCGACATTGAAACATCGTTCTTAAACGACGATGAAATCATGGATTTGATGGAAGGCATGACTGTTAAATTATTTAACGACTTGCTTGGCGTAAAATTTGAAAAATTCCGCCGTATGCCATATAGCGAAGCAATGCGTGACTATGCATCTGACAAACCAGATTTGCGTATTCCGTTGAAACTCGTTGACGTTGCAGACTTAATGCAAGAAGTAGAGTTCAAAGTATTCGCTGGTCCTGCAAAAGATCCTAAAGGCCGTATTGTTGCTTTACGTGTTCCTGGTGCAGCTTCATTGCCACGTAGTGCAATCGATGAATACACCAAATTCGTTGGCATCTATGGTGCAAAAGGTTTAGCGTATATTAAAGTTAATGAACTCGCTAAAGGAATTGAAGGTCTTCAATCTCCAATCGTGAAATTCATTGAACCGATTGTACTTGAACTGTTGGAACGTGTTGGCGCACAAGATGGCGATATCGTATTCTTCGGTGCTGATAAAGCTAAAGTTGTAAATGACGCAATGGGTGCGCTTCGTGTCAAGATTGGTCACGACTTGAACCTTTCAACTTGTGAGTGGGCTCCACTTTGGGTTGTTGACTTCCCAATGTTTGAAGAAACTGACGATGGTAAATGGACTTCTGTTCACCACCCATTCACGTTACCTAAATCTAGCGTAGAAGACGTGAAGAGCAATCCAGGTGAAGCACTTTCTGTTGCTTACGACATGGTATTGAATGGTACTGAAGTTGGTGGTGGTTCACTTCGTATTTACACATTAGAAATGCAAAAAGCGATTTTTGAAGCGCTTGGTATTTCTGATGAAGAAGCAGAAGAGAAATTCAGCTTCTTACTTAACGCGCTTCGTTATGGTGCTCCTCCTCACGGTGGTTTGGCATTTGGTCTTGACCGTTTAGTTATGCTTATGACTGGCGCGACTTCAATTCGTGACGTTATTGCGTTCCCGAAAACTAAGACTGCTGAATGTCCACTTACTCAAGCACCTGCTCCTGTTGAAGCAAATCAGCTTCGTGACCTGGGCATCCGCTTACGTGAAAAGCCAAAAGCTGAAGAATCTAAATAATTTTTTAGATTTTCAAATTAAAAAACCCTGCTTATGCAGGGTTTTTTTAATGGGAAAATTCAGCTATATATTCGACTTACCTAAGCTATGCTTTGCGAATAAGCAGGTCAGTGGCATAATAGGGAGCTTTTAATTTAGAGGTCAACTTTATGGCTATGCGCCCTGATGTACGTCGACATGCTTTAGTCGTGATTGTATTCTCCCTCGCACAATGGTTTTTCATGCGCTATATCCTTGCAAATGAATTATTCAACCTTACTACAAATCAACGTATTTTATTTTTCTGTGTAAGTAGCTTAGCAGGTGCGTTACTTATTTTTGTTGCGCTGATTTATATGGTTTTAAAAGGAAATGCGGATAAAGAGTAAGAAATTACCCGTATTCCTAGATACGGGATCTTATTCTTAAGACTTTACTTCTTGAAATAATATATTTCTTAATTTTTTAGTAAAATCTATTACATTATGATATTCCTCAATATATTTTCTAGCTTGTATTGCTAAAAGATGTCTACCTTCTTCATTTTGCATTAAGGATTCAATAGCTTCAACATATAAATGAACTTTTTCAAAGCCATCTCCTAATACATCTCCTACGTGAATTCCAAATTTACTTGTTAGTTCTTCAGGATTTCTGTTACTTACTAATAAAGTTCCAAAAGAGAGGGCTTCTAAAAATGAAATAGGTAATGCTTCATGAATAGAAGTATTAATAAGTAACTTAGCATCTTTTAAAAATTTTTCTTTTTCACTGCCTTCAACATGGCCCGCAAAATGTAAGTTAGCAATATTTTGATAACCTTTCATAATTTCATTGTTTTTGCTTTCCTCTCTAAATGTCTGCCCTAATACATAAAACTCATATTGCGGCATTCTTTTTGCGATTTCACAAAATAACCACCCCCGTTTTACAGATTCTAAACGACCTAAAAAAATGATTATATTCTTTTTAACATAAGTACTAACATCAAAGTTGAAATCAATATCAATAGGATTAGGCACATATTCTATTGGTACACTATTTTCTAATTGATATAAATCTATAGCTTTTTGATTAAGAAAATGTCCTTGCGAAATAAATTTCACACGGTCATTAACATACCAGTTATGTACTAGATCATATATGTTTTGATTATAATAATTAGTTTCAGGAAATAATTTAACTGTATTAATTTCGTCCCATTCATAGGTCGGTCTTGGATCTTGTATCCATAAAACTAATTTTTTTGTTTTATCTAATTCATTTTCCAATACATAATTAAATGTTAATTCGACACTTAAATAAATGTCATAATTTTTTTTCTTAAGCCAGCGACGAGCAAACCATTTTCTACGTGGCAGTCGATATAATTTAACATTATCTACCGAATATTCTTCCGCAAAAAGCTTTTTACTTCCTTTACCCAGTAATACATCTATTTGGATATCCGCATTTGGAATATATTTAGCTATATGATTTCGCGCTAAAAATCCGTAACCGCCAAAAGCAGTATTAGCACCACCAAAGAACTCATCAATAATTAAACCAACTCTAATTGGTCTATTATATCCACTCATTAAACACTCTCAATATATTAATAAAAAGTATAATTAAAAATTTCTTTACTTATCTTAATTAATAATTAAATATCACATTTTAAAAGACGTGACATAATAGTACACTCATCCAATTCATCTAATTTTATACCCTTTAACATCTCATTATATAGATGAATACAAGTAGTACGAGAAGTAGTAATATCATCTATAGTAAGCTCAGGATCACAAAGTTGACTTATACACTGATAGTGAACAGGATAAAAAATATCAATTGGTTGAATATTATTTTTTAACTCCAACTGTTTAACATAATAAGTAATAGCTTTGGGGCCAATAACTCCCCACGGCATATCCGCTAAACTTTTTCCTATTCCCATTATTTTTTTTGTTTTTAATTTAATTTTTTTACTCGCAGAAAACCATGGCGGTACAAAAAATGGGTCATATGCGGCTTTTAATAATTCTTTAAGTAAGTCGCTTTCTTTAGGAATGCGCAAAACAGCTCCATTAATCCATTCATCATCTTCAAAGCCTAATAAGTATCCATGCTCTGGTATTGAAATAGGTTTTAAACAATACACATCACAGTCAACATAGACTCCATCAACTTTACGCATTAACTCATAACGAAAAATATCTGAAAATAATGCATAACTTCCTGTTTCCTTATGTTTTATAATTTGGTCTTTAGAAATAATTTTATTTGCATCAACCAATTTTACGCCTTCTGGAACATCTACAATATCAGCGTATGTATGTAAATGAACCTCATGCCCCCTCATTACAAAAGAATGTAAACAACATCTAGAAATTGCTCCGAGTTTTTCTCCAATCCACAAAGCATGAATGATAGGTAAATTATTTGACATCATTTAGGTATAGCCTTTATAAATCTTTTTTGCCCATAGTATTATTGTTGCCTCTTCACATAATATGATTACCCTCACCAGAGGTACAAGTAACCACCAATATTACTTTTTTAACTTCTAAATTTTTTAGAGCTAAGCTAGATGAATAGGTAGAAGGACTATCAACAACAAATACAGAAGTATAGAATATCTAAACTGTATTGTATCAAGTTAGTTGAAACATGAAAAAGATTCTTATCCTATGTGTATCTTTACAAGGAAGTAATGAACGTCAAGAAAAAATTAAACAACAACATCAAAATTTGCAATCAACCATTCATGATATACAAATTGATTTTCAATTCTTCGATGCTATTTATGGGAAAAAACTTCCTCAAGAATATTTAACTTTTTTAAATTTAAGTCGTCAATTTGCAGGATTATGCGATCATGAATTAGGACCAAGCGAACTAGGCTGCTGGCTAAGCCATATGATTATTTGGCAACGTCTAGCTCAAGGTGATTATCAAGCGTATGATCGTGTCATCATCATTGAAGATGATGTAATTTTTCAAACTAAGCATATACAATGGAAGCTGCACTCTCTATTAGAAACCAATCCTTCATTCGCATTCTTAGGAGGGCATTCTGAACCTTCTAGACGTCGAATAAGAGGTTATACAAGTAATGATAAACTTTACTTCAATATGACTGGACCTAAAGATCTCTATACAGCAACATATGCGTATTCTTTAACCACTGAGACAGCCAAAAATTTTGTTTCTAAGCAAATTCATAAATTGACTTATATTGATGACTGGAAGTACTTATTAGCAGGCGATGTTTCAACTCCCTTTTATTATTGCTTTGAACATGATGATGAGATGCAAAGTCATATTGCATCAGATAGAAAAGCATACATGAAAAAACCAAATCGTTTTAAAAAGAACTTTAACAAAATGAAAAATGATTTAATTTCTCGAATTATATCTTTATTCATTTTCAAAAAAATTATTCGATTAGCCTTTTTCCTAAACTCTACACAATCACATAAAACGGACAGCTAACAGGTACTTAGATGTTAATCACTCGCGGTCTTCAAAAAAAATGGTACAAGTACCAACAAGCAAAAAAAGCGAAAACTTTTGACTCCCATTGGTATATGCGTTTTGGCTGGTTAGAACAACCATTTACAACACTTGAGCAATTAGATTCACTCTTTGAGATCCACTCTCCTAGAAAGTTTACATTTGCAGACAGCTTTTATGCTTATGAAAATGGCCGTCATTTCATTTTTTTTGAAGAAGTCGATGACCAACATCCGGTAGGCTTTCTTTCGGTTTTAGAAGTCTTTAAGGATGGCACTTACACACCACCTGAAACCATTTTAAAACTCGATTACCACCTCTCATATCCTTGCGTATTTAAAATAGATAACACTTGGTATATGGTCCCAGAAACTTCTGCCAACAAGACCATCGAACTTTGGAAATGTACTGAGTTTCCGCTGAAATGGGAAAAGCATTCCAACCTTATTGAAAATATTGAAGCAGTCGATAGCACCCCTTTTTACCATGAGGGCTTATGGTATCTTTTCACTTCAACGCGTCGTGATTGTAAGAAATTTGGTTATCGTTTAGATCTATTCTTTACCGAAGATATTTTAAATCCGAACTGGCAAGAGCACCCAATGAACCCAGTGTGCCGAGGCAGTCAGCAGTTCCGTATGGCAGGCAAACCTTTTATTTATAAAGGGCAACTGGTTCGACCAAGCCAAGATTCTTTAAAGCGATATGGCGGCAATATCGAATTAAAAGCGATTACTCAGCTTAGCCCAACAGCTTATGAAGAAAAATTACTAGAAGTAGTTTTACCAGACTGGAATCAGGCTGATGATGGTTGCCATACCATTAATGTCGAAGATAATTTCGTGGTACTTGATGCCATCCGCCTTACACCAAAAAATAATTAAGTTTTCAGCAGGTCTTTATAAATATTAAGCGTCTGCTCAGCCATGGCTGGTACGGTCAGTTCAGCCTTGGCCTTTGCATATAGTGGGCTGAAGTCATTTTGAGCCTCAGGTTGAAGGGCATATTCAATCGCTTTTGCTAAACCTTGAGTATCTCCAATTTCGGCTAGATATTGCTCTGGCAACCACTCGATCACACCGTTCACTTTGGTTGAAGCCATTGCTTTATCGGCCTGTAAAGCCTCGACCATAACAAGTGGAAAACCTTCACGATCTGATGATAAAACCACGATATCAGCCAGTTGTACCAGATCACGCGCATCAGTTCTAAACCCAAGAAAAGCGACCCGATTTTGCATGTTCAATTCGCTGACTTGCTTTTCCAAACTTGCTCGAAGTGAACCGTCACCAACAATCCATAAATTGGCATCAGTCTGTTGCATCGACTCAATCAATAAACTGATATTTTTTACTGGTTCTAGACGTCCAATACACATAACAGCTTTTTTGCTTGTATCTAGCTCAGTAAAATCTTTTTGAATCGATTGAAGCAATTTTTCTTTATTTTCAGTTGTAAGTACGGGCTGAGGATATACCCCGTTATAAACTACGTGTGCTTTAGACTCTGGAATGCCTTGCGTGAGCGCTTGGCTCACCGCAATAACTGCATCACCTGCTAAATAAGCAGACTTATTCTTTTTAGTACCATGAACAGTCGTTACAAACTTTGGACCAGATAAAAATGGCTTAATGCGGGCAATCAACTCAGCCGCTTTTCCTGCTTGTGCATGAACAATAGCGGGTTGGATTTGTTGAATAAGATTTTTAAGTTGCCAAAGTAAAAAAATATTCCAACGACTACGGGCAAAATCGATAGCATGAAAATGTACTTGTTGGCTAAACTTGTCTACATAGCAAGGATGTGCAATCACATGTACTTCATGGTTTAAAGCAAGCTCATTAACAAGGTTAAAAGTGTGCTGCTCTAATCCACCAACTCCACCGCTAGTTGCCAATACCTGAACAATTTTCATAGCTTGCCTACTTATTTTTTATCTTTATTCATGGTCTGTTCAAAAAGCTTAGCTTCTTTTAGAAATGCATAAAATGCGTTAATCATACTATTTACGAAACCACGCCAACCATTTAAGAAGCTACGGCGAATAAAATAAGACTTCATAAAAGTCACTGGCATCACCAAAACCAATTTTGCAATGCTTGGAGACTTTCCTTTTTGGTATTTCTCTAATGCTTTTAAGTTGGAATATTGGTTATTTTTTTCGACTTTAACGAAAATGCTCGACTCACCATAATGGTAAATATCGTGTTGAGCACGTTGAGATTCACCATCTACGATCACATTTTCATGGACTTTATTGGCAAGGTCATAATGCCCTTTAGACCTACGGAAAAAACGCACTTTTGCATGTTTTTTAATATGTTTACTGTTCGGAACACCTAAAAATACATCATTAATTGGGGTGATTAATGCATCAAGCTTGTTCTGTTGAATGGTCTCAACAATTTCTTGTTTTAACTCATTAGATAAAACTTCATCGCCATCTAAATTAAGCACCCAATCATTTCGGCATTTAGCTAAAGCTAAACTTTTTTGCCCAGCATAACCCTGCCAGTCTTGGTGAGAAATTTGCGTATTTTCAAAGCGCTTTGCAATTTCATAAGTATTATCAGTACTGCCCGAGTCTAAAATAATGACTTCATCAAACTCACTGACACTTTGTAAAGTTCGCTCTAACCAAGCACCACAGTTTAAAGTGACAATATAAACACTACATGGAATTTTATTCATAACTTATAACGTCCTTTAGCAAGGGCGATACGCATCTGTAAAGCATTCATGGCACCATGCGTGCTGACACGTGGAATATTAAATTGGTTATCTGCTTCATATGCTTCGATTTTTTTACGAGTCGATACTGCATTTTTAAAGCCAATCTCTTGGGCCATTTTCTGGTGCTTTTCGTTAAATCGACCAAATGGATAAGCAAAACTCGGGCACTTCCCAACTAATGCTTCAACATCACGCTTAGACTGAAGCATTTCGTCATAAGCGGTTTGGTCATCAAGCTTAAGTAAGTTCACATGATGTTGAGTATGCGCACCAAATTCAATTAAACCAGAGTTGGCCATTTCATGGATTTGCTCATGAGTGAGCTTTTCGATACCTTCAATTTGCGTTGCTAAATAAATCGTTGCTTTCGCGTTATATTTTTTTAGTAGTGGATAGGCATAAAGATAATTATCCATAAATCCATCATCAAAACTTAAAGCAACCACATTCTTTTGATTACGATATTGTTCAAGCTCAGAAACAAAGCAAAAGATAGCACCTTTACGCGTTAACAACGTTAAGAGTTGTTCAAACTTTTCAGGAGGCATATTCATGCCAGAAGCAGCATCTTTAGGAGTGACCTGATGTAACATCACAATGCGAGGTAGTTTACTCGAACGAAACGGAAGCCAGAATGTATAATTACCCAGCACATATAACAGTGCAGCAAGTGCTAGCAGGCCTACCGCAACGTACAAAAACCACATCATGCATAAACCTCATGTGACCATTCATAATCTTCTGAAAGGGGCTGCTTAAATGTCACCTCAACCATAAACTGGGTGATGCGTTTAGCATTGAAAGATTTACGTGTTTTCTCCCAACCCTCTTTCGCTATTTTTTCAGCCTGCTCTGGATTTTGATCAAAGAATTGGATCTTCCTGGCCAAATCAAACTGATCATCAAAGTAAACAACTTCTTGCTCAGTGTAGAGTTTCTCAAAACCCGGAATTCTTGGGCTAAAGGTGAGTAAACCATTACCAGTCAGCTGTACAATACGGTCAGAACTATACAAGGTTACATCATTACGACGTGAGTAATTAAGTCCCATTTTTGTTTCAGACAGAACTTTATAATACGCTTTACCATAAACACCAGGTTGTTCAAAACAACCATAATATTGATAGTTCACATGGCCTTGTTGCAAAGCATCTGCCAAGTCCTTTAAGAACTTCTCACGCTCAGGTTCTTTATAGACCACGCCGCAGAAAATAAAAGTCTTGTCAGTCTTAGAATTTGAAAATTGCTGTAATATTTCTACATTACGGTGACCTACATTTGGCAGATAGGCTACGCTTAAATGAGGCTGTTTTAACTTTTGTAGATATTCCCCGCCTGTTGTACAGAAAATAGCATCCAAATATGGCGAGAATGCTTTAACAAAGTCGAGTTTGTTTTCAAGATAAAGCGGATCAACATACCAAAATGCAATTTTAGTATTTGGATAAGATTCTTTAATCTGTCTTAGAACATCTGGACTCATTAAGTCACTATGTCCAATCAGTACCAAGTCAGGTTCAATATTATTGACGACCTTTAGTACTTCTTTATTAGCCCAATTGGCACCCATTTTTTTTGTTTAAAAAATGGTCCCCATTGGAGCCATATCGCGAAAACTAAAATCATAAACGAAATGGCCATTTTCAATTAATCCGGCAGAAATTTTACGGTCTGTGCAGTAAAAATGGGCGCCTTGTTTATTAAAGCCAAAATTTGCAATATGCAATATTTTCATTTATTTACTCAAAATAAAAAATTTAATTTTTTGATAAAAGATATGTTGCCACGCGGTCTGCTTCTTTAAAAGCATAAGGTTGTGGTAACTGTACAACACAAGTCTGCTGTGAAATTAATTTTGATTCTAACATTTGATCAACTGAGTGCGTAATCCGGTCGTCTTTCAAACGGTCCATTGCCATCACCCCGACTCGACAACCCGCGGTAAGCGCCTCAAAAATCATAGATACACTGTCTTCTGTTACCCACACAGCTTCTGCTTTTTGCATTTCTTCGAAAATCCAGCCTTGAGGTGTTTGCTCAACCGGAAATATGTGTAAATGCTGGGCAAAACTTTGTTGTTTTAAAATATCAATAAACTCTGCCGGGGTTCGACGTGAAGTAGTCAGAATAATTTCAGCTTCTGGATTGTTCTCCACAATTTTTTGAACACTGGTTAATACTTTATCTTGGTTCCATTGATGTCGTTTAGATGAACCACCTAAAGCAATTAAAATTCGGTCTTTTTGATGGCGGTTTTCATTACGGATGGGGTTTAATGCACCACGCGTGACAATCACATGGTTATCGGCGTGAATACCGTCATGCTCCGGAATAACAGCATAGTCAAAGCAAGCTACAGGTAAGTTAGGCTTCATCAAAATAATGGTTTTTGCTTTTCTAAAAATTTTGCCGAGCAGCCAGACACGAAAATGTGTGTGGCTTCCCACTCCAAATATAAAATCGGGCACTTGTTTAAATAAGGATTTTTTTGAAGAGAAGAGTGTCTTAATTAAAGAAATAATAGGTAAATCAGCAATTAAGACCTCTTCAAAAGTTGTTTCTGGCTGTTGTCTTTGCATTGCCTGAAACAAGCCTAATGCTTGTGAGCGGTGTCCTGCCTTTCCATCAGACACATAGACAATATGCATAGAAGCTCCCTAAGCCAAAAAATAAAAAGGCGAAACTTATGTTCGCCTTTTTATGTTAACGGATTAACTTATTTTACGTAAGTTAACCAATGTTCATATTTCGGATTTCTACCTTGAACCGCATCAAAGTAAGTTTTTTGGATTTCAGTGGTAATTGGGCCACGAGTACCCGAACCAATTAGACGGTCATCGTATTCACGAATTGGTGTTACTTCAGCAGCAGTACCTGTGAAGAATGCTTCGTCTGCAATATAGAATTCGTCACGTGTAATACGGCGCTCAACAACTTGGTATCCAAGATCTTTAGCGATTGTCATTACAGTTTGACGTGTAATACCATCAAGCGCACCACCAGCGATATCTGGAGTGTGTAAAACGCCATCTTTAATCAAGAATACGTTTTCACCTGAACCTTGGCATACATAACCTTGAGGGTCCATTAACATTGCTTCATCGTAACCAGAATGTGCAACTTCTTGGTGAGCAAGAATTGACAACGTGTAGTTACCAGATGCTTTTGCTTTACACATGGTGACGTTTGGATGATGGTGAGTAAATGATGAAGTTTTAACGCGAATACCTTTCGCCATCGCTTCATCACCAAGGTATGCACCCCACGCCCATGCAGCAACAGCGGCATGAATCGTGTTATTTGTTGCTGCAATACCTAGTTTCTCTGAACCGATCCAGATCAACGGGCGTAAATAGCAAGAAGCTAATTTATTTTCACGAACAACATCAATTTGTGCTTGTTCAAGCGTTGCTTGATCATACGGCACTTTCATTTGATAAATTTTTGCTGAATTTAACAAACGTTTTGTGTGGTCTTGAAGACGGAAAATAGCAGTACCTTTAGGCGTTTCATAAGCACGAACACCCTCAAATACGCCCATACTGTAGTGTAATGTATGGGTTAAAACGTGAATCTTTGCATCACGCCAATCAATTAATTTTCCATCTTGCCAAATAAAACCATCACGATCAGCCAAATTCATGGAACACTCCAAATTGTTATAAAATCATTCACTATCCAACTCAACCGAAGCGGTTGGGTCTATTAATCTTTGCCATAAATTGCAAACGACCGCACGGGTACTACGCCAGTCCGCTGCGCTGACTTGCATGGATTGATTTGCAAGGGCTAAACGGTGGCTTTCGGCACGTTCACTAAGATAGGCTCGAATTAATGCTGTGGCATCTTCACTGGATAAGCAGTCTGCTTTAGCAGCATCTTCTAATATTCTTACATTATCAGAATAATGGGCGAGATCGGGTTTCGTCCCGCTCCATGCAAGTACAGCATACTGTGCCATAAATTCGATATCGACGATACCACCTGCGTCCTGTTTTAAATGAAAAATACCATGTTTTTTTTGTTCAGAAGATGAACCTAGGTGGTCTTTCATTTTCTGACGCATTTTCAACACTTCTTCACGAACATAAGCCTCATCTCTAGATTGAGTCAATATCTCGCGTCGAAATATTTCAAATTTCTGGCAAAGCACCTCATCACCTGCAATAGAGCGGGCACGTACTAATGCCTGATGTTCCCAAAGCCATGCACTTTTCAACTGATAGTGTTCATAGGCTTTCAGACTCGTTACCAATAAACCAGCCTCACCTGAAGGTCTTAAGCGTGTATCAATTTCATAGACACGACCATCTAGCGTTTGCGTAGTCATCAAAGACATAAACTTTTGAGCAACACGCATAGCGAACTCAAAGCCACTAATTGACTTGGTTCCATCCGTATCGGATTGTTCATCTAGGTAATGAATAAAGACAAGGTCTAAGTCAGAACCATAGCCCAGCTCAATCCCCCCCACTTTGCCATAACCAATGACAGCAAAAGCTTTGTAGTCGAGTGAGCAGCGTTTCCCATCAACATCTTTTGGGTAACCATGGCGCTTCGCCACAGTTTGATAAGCTAAATGTAGGGTTGCATTAACACTCACTTCAGCAATATCAGTTAATGCATCGGAAACCTTCATAAGAGGGCTTTCAGCTAAGACATCACTTGCAGCAACAGTGAGTACATTGCTCTTTTTAAACAGGCGAAGTGCTCGCATTTGGTCTTCGACCTGATCAATTTCAATGCGAAGCAATTGCTGACGCAATGAGTCTTCCAAGTCCTTACGCTTTGGCAACTCGAAATCCATCGATAAGAACTCATCAAGCAGTACTGGATATTGCGTTAGCTCTTCACAAATCCACGGGCTCACCGTCGCCATTTTCACTAAGCGTTGCAATGCTCCCTTACTTTCAATCAGCATCACTAAATACACGGTTCGACGCATGACTGATTCAATCAGCGGCATTAAACGCAACAATGCAGTTTGAGGTTGTTCAGACTGTAAGATCGCTTCAATTAAATGAGGCCAAAATGTTTTTAAACGCTGCACAGCATTTGAAGGAAGTTTTTTAAGTGCATGGCCATGCCAAAACTCATGAATCAGATTTTTCGCATTGTCATCCAGCACTTCATCTAATTGCTGCTCTAATTGCCCAAAATTTTCAGTTGCGGCATTAGAGCTGGTATCTTCAATCAGTTGCTTAAATTGAACTTTTACTTTTTGACGTTTCTCATTAAGAACATCGAGAAACTCATTCCAGCTCGTAAAACCTAAGGTATCTATAATGCGTTGCCTTAAGTCCAATTCTTCTGGTAATAATTGGGTTTGTTGGTCATTGAGGGCTTGAATTGCATGTTCAACACGGCGTAAAAATAGGTAAGCATCTTCAAGTTCTAATACAGCTTGTTTTTCTAATAAGCCAGCTTCACCAATGTGCTCGAGACTAATTAAACATTGACGTTCTTGTACCTCTCGTTTAGCCCCGCCATAAATAAGCTGGAAGACCTGAACAATAAACTCAATTTCACGAATACCACCCGCTCCGAGTTTAATATCATCCTCAATATGACGACGTAACACTTCGCGCTCAATCATCGCTTTCATATCACGCATGGCAGCAAAAGCGGTGTAATCGACATAACGGCGGAATACAAAAGGACGTGTCATTTCTAACAAATCCTGCCCTTCTTTACCTCCAGTGACAACACGCGCCTTAATCCACGCATAACGTTCCCATTCACGACCATGCTGACTTAAATATTTTTCTAAAGCGGCATGGCTAATCGCTAATGCCGAGCCATCCCCCCAAGGACGTAAGCGCATGTCGACTCGAAACACAAAACCATCTGCGGTAATGTGCTCAAGTAAATAAATGAGTTTTTGTCCCCACAAAATACAGAACTGCTGTACATCAATACATTTGCGGCCATTGGTTTCACCTTGCTCATCAAAGGCAAAAATTAAGTCGATATCACTCGACAAGTTAAGCTCTTGAGCACCAAGTTTACCCATGGCAACAACAATCAAATCTTGAACTTTGCCAGAGTAACTCACAGGTTCACCGTGTTTCGCCACAAGTGCTACACGCGCAAAATCCTTTGCTGCACAAATACTGGCATCGGCAAAATCAGAAAGTTCACGAGTGAGTGTGACAACATCAGTCAGCTGATTGGCATCCTGCCAGATCCAGCGGAACATTAAACGGCTACGTAAAATGCGCATTCCGCGCATCCAAAGCGTTTCATCACCAATCCCATCTAGCGTGGTCTGTACAAATTGGTAAATCTGTTCGGTAGAGAGCGGTGCAGTAAATTGATCTATTTGATAATCTTGTTCTAAAACAGCTTGATGCAAACCTAAAACTTGTTCTGCGTACTGACTGGCACGCAATGTTTTTTGTAACTGCTCCGCATTCATATAAAAAGCTCTTTTCCTCGTACTCTGTTTTTAGTTATAGCAGTTCGAGTAGTGTTAGGAAAAGGGATTAGACTAATTTTGCTTCTGATGAGGAATGATGTTCGGTATGCACCTCATGACTTTCTTGAGCTGAAGGTAATAGAACTTTAAATGTCGTTCCTACCCCTTCTTTAGAATCAACAGTAATTTGCCCCTGATTAATCTCGACAAAACGCTTGCAAAGACTCAACCCCAAACCAGCACCTTTTTCCCCTGCAGTGCCTTTAAAGCTAGCAGTAATACGTGGATGGAATAAATTTGCCATTTGTTGTTCGGTCATGCCTAGACCTGTGTCTCGAACAGTAATTTCTACATTTGTATCCGCTTGTTGAGCTTCAATAAAGACTTTGCCTGATCCATCAACATCGGTAAATTTCAGCGCATTTGACACCAAGTTTTGAATTACAGAGGTCATCATATTGATATCGGCGTAGATGTTTAAATCATCTGGAACACCATTAACCAGTTCAATATTTTTCTTTAAAGCTAATGTGTGCAGTACATCGCAAACGATATTGCTGACTTGTCTAAGCTTAAAATTAATTGGGTGATAAACAAAACGCCCTCCCTCGGCCATCGCCCATGTTAGTAAGCTTTCAAGCAAGTTATAGGTCGATTGTGAGGTGTCATATAAATAGTCTGCAATATTTTGAATACTAGATTCATCTAAAGTTTCACGCTCTTTAGCGAGTACCTCAGAAAATCCGAGTAATCCATGAAAAGGCGCACGTAAGTCATGCGAAATAATCGAGAAAAATTTTGTTTTACTCGAATTAAGTGCCACTTGTTGCTCGTATAATTCATTTAACTCTTCGTAGTTAAACTTCAACTCGACTTGTTGCATAAAACTAGAACAATAATCGAGCAATAATTGAATATCATCATCTTCAAACGTTGACGCATCATCATCGAAAAAGACAGCAAACCCCATTGAGGTTTTATCAGGGTGTAAAAGATGCACAGCCAATGCCCTGCTGCACTCAATATTTAATTCTTTTAAATAGTTGATTAAATTTTGATATGAAGGATGTAAGTGATTAATCACCTGTTGTTTGGCGAAGCACTGTTTTAAATGCTTTGATGGTTTAAACGAGATTGCCGTCATGCCTTCAGGGCAACGGTGCCAAAAGTAAGGTTCCTGATTAAAAGTCAATAAGGCTTTTTTACAATTCAAAAGACGAAGACTAAACCGGAAAAATTGCTCGATGTAGTTCTGCTCGGCGTTTAATCCAAGCAACAGAGATATCCTACAAGCACTTAACTGCTCAACCTGATTTAGTTCTAAACGTTGGAATGTCATTGCCCGCCTCACAGATTATGTCGTTTTTGGTCGGAACCGCTCTCAATAAATGTACTTATAATCATTATGATCTACTACAAACTTTAACACAGTACATTAAAAGAGCAACGTTCTTTTCAAAATAGAAATGTGAAGTTTCAATTAAAGGTTTTCAGATACATAAAGTGGGTATGATTGAGGAAAATACAACAAATGTTTGAAGGTAAAGAGTTGTAAGATGTTAGAAATGCGAGTTCAGAATACTCGTAAAAGATGGTCAAAAAATATTAGTTGAATAAGAGCTTAGATTCTTACTCAGTTTCGCTTTTATCAAAGATATTTAGTATTTAAACAAGAACTTCTTGAGCTTAAAATGAAAGATTTTTATAAGCTCTAAATTTATAGCTAGAAATTCGAGTCCGACCCTCGGGATCAAATAATAATTTCTTAAGCTCTATCCACTTTTTTATACCCAACAAAAAACCCCTAAACCGTTAGTTTAGGGGTTTTCGTAGAATCTTATGATTCTGAATCTTGGTCCCGAGGGTCGGACTCGAACCGACACGTCATCTCTGACAGCGGATTTTGAGTCCGCCGCGTCTACCAATTTCACCACCTCGGGAGAGGAAGTATGTTTGTGTTGCGTATATTAGCGCGTTTGTAAAACTTGTCAAACCCTAAGTGAATATTATCGTTCACTTTTAGATCATTTAAACATTTTTCATGATTTAGGTCAGAAGCACAGCCATAAAAAAGCGAAAAAGTTTATACTAGGCCCAATTTTTGTGGTGTTTTTTCTCAAATATGCAACTGTCTGACTTTTCCTTTGAATTACCTGATGAACTCATTGCCCGTTACCCTCTCGAATCACGTAGTGCTTCGCGGTTGTTGCACCTAGATTCAAAGGGTCAATATCACGATCACATGTTCACAGACATTATCGATCTGTTCGAAGAAGGTGATTTGTTGGTGCTTAATGACACCAAGGTCATGAAAGCTCGACTTAAAGGAAAACGCTCTACAGGCGGTGCTATTGAGATTTTGGTTGAGCGTATGCTGAACCACACCACAGCGTATTGTCATATCAAATCGAGTAACTCGCCTAAAGCGGGTGCAGAGCTTTTTGTTGGTGCAGATAATATTCCTGTGATTGTACGTGGCCGTCACGAAAATTTATTTGTGGTTGAGTTTTCACAGCCGATCTTGCCTGTACTTGAGCAGTATGGTCAGTTACCTATTCCGCCTTACTTTAACCGTGAAGCAGAAGAAATTGATACTGAACGCTATCAAACGGTTTTCCATAATCCTGAAAAAATTGCCAGTGTTGCCGCTCCTACTGCGAGCTTGCACTTTGATGAAGAGTTACTAGCAAAGTTAGAGCAAAAAAATGTTCAAAAATCTTTTGTGACTTTACATGTCGGTGCTGGCACCTTTATGCCTGTTCGTACTGATGACATTACCAATCATGTCATGCACAGTGAATGGTGTGATGTTCCTCAAGAAACTATTGATTTAATTTTGGCGACTAAAGCACGCGGCAATAAAGTGATTGCCATTGGTACAACCGCGACACGTGCTTTAGAAAGTGCAGCTCAAGCTCATGGCGGTAAAATTGCAGCTTGGACTGGCGACACGCAAATCTTTATCTATCCAGGTTATGAGTTCTGCATCGTAGACCGTTTAATTACCAACTTCCATTTACCAGAGTCTACCCTGCTCATGTTGGTATCAGCACTTTCAAATCGAGACAACATTTTGGCTGCGTATGAACATGCAGTTAAAAGCCGCTATCGTTTCTTTAGCTATGGCGATGCAATGCTGATTGATAAGTTAGAAGTTTAAAAATTAAATTCTGATCGATATTGTTAATCATCTATAAACATCTTCTATAATATGGATGCAAATATTTAGCAATATCGATTAGCTTTACCAAGTCGATTATAATTTTTATAAGCCTGAATTTTAGATATTTCCTTCATTAAAATATCTATGCCATAAAACCTATCCTTAGTTTCTCCAATCTTTTTATATAACAGCTACATTTAGTAGTAGAACTACGTCGCAGAATCAAGGAAAATAGCCCTCTTTTTAGCAGCGAACTGTTTCTTCGCCTCTGCTCGTGTTCAGGATTTTTAGATGAAGTTTGAAAAATTAGGTCAGTCGGGGCGCGCCCGTCGTGGTCGTTTAACTTTAGAACATGGTGTTGTTGAAACACCTGTTTTTATGCCAGTGGGGACTTACGGCACAGTCAAAGGCATGTTACCTCGTGACATCGAAGACATTCAGGCACAAATTATTTTAGGAAATACGTTCCATTTATATTTGCGTCCGGGTCTTGAAGTGATTAAAGAACACGGTGGTTTGCATGACTTTATTAAATGGAATAAGCCAATTTTGACTGACTCTGGCGGTTTCCAGGTTTTTAGTCTTGGCGCAATGCGCAAAATCAAAGAGGAAGGTGTTACTTTCCGCTCACCGATTGATGGTTCAAAAGTATTTTTATCACCTGAAATTTCTATGGAAATTCAACAGGTCTTGAACTCTGACATCGTGATGATTTTTGATGAATGTACACCTTACCCTGCGACACATGAAGAAGCTCAAAAATCATTGCAGCTTTCTTTACGCTGGGCAAAGCGTTGTAAAACTCATCATCATGATGAGCTCAAAAATCACAATGCGTTATTTGGCATTATTCAAGGTGGCATGTATGAAGACTTACGCGATGAGTCTTTAAATGGCCTTTTAGAAATCGGCTTTGACGGTTACGCAATTGGCGGTTTATCTGTAGGTGAACCTAAAGAAGAGATGATCAAAGTTTTAGATTATCTACCGAATAAAATGCCACATAACAAACCCCGTTATTTGATGGGCGTTGGTAAACCAGAAGATATCGTTGAAGCGGTACGCCGCGGTGTCGATATGTTTGACTGTGTAATGCCGACTCGTAATGCTCGAAACGGTCATTATTTTGTCACTGATGGTCTGGTACGTATTCGTAATAGCAAATATCGCCATGACCAGAGCCCACTCGATCCACATTGCGATTGCTACACTTGTAAGAACTTTACCCGTGCTTATCTATTCCACCTTGAAAAATGTGGAGAAATGTTGGCATCTATGCTCGGTACTATTCATAACTTACGTTATTACCAACGTTTGACTGAAAGTATGCGTGATGCATTAGACAATGGCACATTTGATGAATTTGTTCAGGACTTTTATGCCCGTCGTGGTTTAGAAGTTCCACCATGTCCGGTTGATGAATAAGCCAGATTTGCGCTCAACCTCAAGACAAGGTAAATTGCAAAACGAATTAGGATTATGTCAGTTATCTGACTCATATTTTTAACTTTAGGAAATCAAAATGAGCTTTTTAATTTCTGCTGCTCATGCAGCACCGGCAGCTGGCCCAACTAATGGTATTTTGCCAAACATCTTGATGATTGTCGTATTCGTTGCAATCTTTTATTTCTTAATTTGGCGCCCTCAAGCAAAACGTGCTAAAGAACACCGTTCTTTGATCGAGAGCTTAGGTGTTGGTAGTGAAGTTGTTTTCGCTGGTGGTTTAATGGGCAAAGTAACCAAAATTGAAGGTGACTATGCAGTTGTTGAACTTAGCCGTGGTGTAGAAGTAAAAATTCAGCGTGCCAGCGTAATTTCAGTATTACCTGAAGGCACTCTAAATAACCTTTAATCATAAAACAGTCGTGCTTTAGCACGGCTTTTTCATTTAAGAAGAAAGCGAATGCGTTACCCTGCATGGAAATATTTACTGATTCTGGTTGTTCTGGTAATCAGTACATTATACGCACTGCCGAGTCTATATCCGGATGAGCCCGCTGTTCAAATTTCCGGTGCCAAAGCTGGTACCCAAATTGATCAAAGTGTGGTGAAAAAAGCAGAGCAAATTTTAAAAACAGCAAATATTGCGAGCCATGACAATACTTTTACAAATAATGCTGCCCTATTGCGTGTCAGTTCATCTGAAGCACAGTTAAAGGCAAAAGAAGTATTACGTCGTGACTTAGGTGATGAATATGTTGTCGCCCTAAACCTTGCACCAACCACACCAGAATGGCTGCAAAAGATTGGGGCAAAACCAATGAAACTTGGTTTGGACTTACGTGGTGGTGTCCACTTCTTGCTTGAAGTAGATATGGACAAAGCCGTTGCCCAACGTATGGAAACCTCTGCCACCGATTTGCGTCGTCAGTTCCGTGAAAACAAAATCAAATTTAACAGTCTTTCATTAACAAATAATGTGATCACTGTTCAATTTGCTGACAATGCTGACCGTGATGCAGCAATGGATTTTTTACGTCGTAATGGGAATGAATATACCCAACAGGCATTAGCAAGCTCTACAGGTTCTACTTTAAAGCTTACTTATACCGATGTACGTCGCCAAGAAATTCAGTCATATGCGGTAAATCAGAACTTAACAACATTACGTAATCGTATTAACGAACTTGGTGTTGCAGAAGCATTGGTACAAAGTCAGGGTAGCAACCGTATTGTTGTTGAATTACCGGGTGTACAAGATACAGCTGAAGCTAAACGTGTTTTAGGGCGTACTGCGAACCTCGAATTCCGTTTAGTTTCTGACTTAAATGATCAATATATCAATCCATATACGGGTAAATATAATGGTCAACCTTTACCTCCGGGCACAGAAGTTTTTGCTTATGAGTCTTTAGATAGTGGTCGTCAACTCTTGTTGCAACGTAACCGAATCTTGACTGGTGAGCGTGTTCAAAATGCAAGCTCTGGCTTTAGTCAGGACTCTGGCGGTGCCGAAGTAAATATCACGCTCGACAGCGCTGGCGGTAAGCTAATGTCCGATGCAACCCGTAATGCAGTTGGTAAACGCATGGCGGTATTGTTCATCGAGAACAAGCAAAAAATTAACTATGTCACAGATCCAAAAACTGGTGCACAAACAGAAGTTCGTACGCCATACACTGAGTCTGTAGTCATTAACGCTGCAACAGTTCAAGCTGTTTTAGGTTCGACTTTCCGTATTACCGGTTTAAGTTCTCCTCAAGAAGCATCTGAACTTGCATTAATGCTTCGTGCTGGTGCTTTAGCTGCGCCAATGTACTTTGTTGAAGAGCGTGTAGTAGGTCCAAGCCTTGGTCAAGAAAACATTGATAAAGGTGTATTGTCTACTCAAATCGGCTTCTTGCTTGTTGCAATCTGGATGGTCGTTTTCTTCCGTGTATTCGGTTTAATCGCGAACTTTGCTCTTGTCTTTAACTTGGCAATGATTTTAACCGTGATGTCATGGATTGGAGCTTCCCTCACCTTACCGGGTATTGCCGGTATCGTTATTACCATTGGTATGGCGGTCGATGCGAACGTATTGATATGTGAGCGTATCCGAGAAGAAATGCTCTGGGGGGCCTCACCCAAACAGGCCATTGTGGCTGGTTATGATCGAGCCTATAACACCATTTTTGACTCGAACTTAACCACGTTCCTTGTTGCATTCATTCTGTTTGCAATTGGTACAGGCCCAATCAAAGGTTTCGCCGTGACATTAATGATCGGTATTATTTGTTCGATGTTTACTGCAATTACAGTAACTCGTGCAATCGTACAAATCATTTATGGTAAACGCCGTAATTTGAAAAAGTTGAGCATTTAAGGAGATCGATGATGACTAAAGTGACTCAACAAGATTCAAAACAATATGGTCGTCCGGATGATGCAAAAATCATCCCGTTCATGAAGATTGCTAAACCTGCAGCAATCTTCTCGATCCTTATTACTTTGGCAAGTATTTTCTTTATTGCGACTAAAGGTCTTAACCTCGGTTTGGACTTTACAGGTGGTGTTTCAGCTGAGCTTAACTATGCTCAACCAGCCAATCAATCTGAAGTTATTCAGGCACTCGATAAAGCTGGTTTTAAAGATGCTGTAGTACAAACCTTAGGTAGTAATAAAGACTTACTTGTGCGCATGCCAGTACAAGAAGTTAAGGTTGAAGACCTTAGTAATGCGATTACTAAAGCAGTGCAGTTACCAAATAATGCTGCCGAAGTTCATAAAGTGGACTCTGTTGGTGGTCAAGTTGGTAATGAACTCTATGTCCGTTCTGCTGGTGCCGTTGCACTTGCACTTATCTTAATGTTGATCTACGTAACCATCCGCTTTGAGTTCAAACTCGCGATGGGTGCCGTAATGTCTTTATTCCACGACATCATCATTATTATTGGTGCTTTTGCATTATTCCAATGGCCATTTGACCTTACAGTGTTAGCTGCGGTACTTGCTGTTATTGGTTTCTCGCTTAACGATAACATTGTAGTGTCAGACCGTATTCGTGAAAATTTCCGTAAGATTCGCGGTGCGACTCCTCGTGAAATCGTCGATATTGCGTTAACTGAGACTTTACGTCGTACCATTCATACATCAATGACTTTATTGCTGGTTGTACTAGCAATGATGTTCTTAGGTGGTGATGGTCTACACTGGTTCTCTGTGGCAATGTTTGTTGGTGTATTTGTCGGTACTTATTCTTCGATTTATATCGGTACTGCATTTGCATTATGGCGTGGTCTTAACCGTCAAGACTTCATCGTTCAGGTTAAACCTGAATTTGAGGATGAAATTCCTTAAGTTGTCTAAAACAAGACAAATAAAAAACCGCGATTCATTCGCGGTTTTTTTATTTGATTCAAAAATTATTTACGGCGTAATGCATCCGAAATAGCTTCAACCAATTGTTGAGAAATTTCCTGTTTAGATGCTTTCTCCAACTCACGCTTTTTCATGTGATAGCTTTCAGCAAAGAAAACTGTCATCGCATTCTCATCAGAAGCAAATCCAATATCTGCACGTGATACATCGTTACACGCAATCATGTCTAATTTTTTAGCAACAAGTTTACCTGCCGCATATTCTTCAACATTTTGCGTTTCGGCTGCAAAGCCCACCATAAATGGACGTTTTTCCTGACCTGCGATTGTTGCCACAATATCTGGATTTTTAACAAGGGAAACATTCAACTCATCCCCTGCTTTTTTAATTTTATGCTCAGCAACTTCTGCTACGCGATAGTCTGCAACTGCCGCAGTCGCAATAAAAATATCGCAGCCTGTTTCTAGTGAACTCATACTGACATCGAGCATTTGTCGTGCTGAGGCAACATTTACACGTTGAACACCATTAGGCGTATCTAAACTTACAGGTCCCGCAATCAGAGTCACTTGCGCGCCAGCAGCATAACAAGCAGCGGCTAAAGCAAAGCCCATTTTTCCAGTACTATGGTTTGAGATATAACGGACAGGGTCAATCGCTTCACGTGTTGGCCCAGCAGTAATAACTACTCGCTTACCTGCCAACAGCCCAAATTTCTCAGCGATGGCACGTTGAGCTTGATGGAAATAGCCAGCGACTTGGCGAGCAATTTCTTCTGGCTCAGGCATACGGCCTAAGCCAACATCACCACAAGCCTGCTCACCCGCATCCGGCATGATCACATGCACGCCATCTTCGACCAAGGTTTGCAAATTACGTTGTGTAGCTTTAGCAGCCCACATTTGCTGGTTCATCGCCGGAGCTACCCAGACAGGAGATTTTGTTGCCAAAAAAACTGTACTGAGCAAGTCATCTGCCAAACCATTCGCAAATTTAGCCAATGTGTCACAGCTTGCAGGTGCGACTAGTAATAAATCAGCCCAACGTGCTAATTCAATATGTCCCATACCCGCTTCAGCCGCAGGGTCTAGAAGTTCAGTATGAACAGGATTACCAGAAAGAGCCTGAAAAGTTAGTGGTGTAATAAATGCCTGAGCACCATGTGTCATCACCACTCGCACGTCAAAGCCATAATCTTTGAGGCGGCGGACTAAGATAGCACTTTTATAGGCAGCAATTCCGCCAGTAACAGCTAAAACAATGTTTTTATGAGGAATAACACTTAGATCAAAGCTCACGAACAGGATACCTTTCTGTTGCAGTGGCGCTCACAATAGCATTAAATACGCGCAGACCCAAGATTGATTGGGCAAACAAAATAAAATTTTAAGCGAATAATGCTGGGGAATATGAATACTTCTATTAAAAATTGGCCTGAACAAGAACGGCCAAGAGAACGGTTATTACAACAAGGTCCACAAAGTTTATCAGATGCTGAGCTACTCGCGATTTTTCTTCGCTCAGGTTCAAGGCAACATTCAGCAGTCGAGTTATCTCGTTTACTCATTCAGCACTTCGGTAATCTTAATGCCGTGTTTGATGCCTCATTTAGTGAGTTAACTCAATTTAATGGCATTGGGGCAACGAAATATTCACAATTACTGGCAGTCAAAGAACTCGGACGGCGTTATCTCGATCATCACTTCCAGACAAATAATCTCAGCCTTCATTCATCAGATTTAGTTTTGGATTATCTGCGCTATGAATTAAAAGGCGAAAAACAAGAAGTCTTTGCTGTTTTGTGCCTAGATCCCGAATTAAGAAAGCTTCATTTTAAAAAGCTGTTCTTTGGTTCAGTTCAGCATTGCGCAGTTTCGGTCAATCAAACCCTACGCTACGCCTTACAACAACATGCTTGCCAGCTCGTTATTGCACATAATCATCCATTTGGTTCTCCACAACCATCTTCCCAAGATATTGCCTTAACTCAGCAACTTGAACAGGCTTGTCAGCTTGTCGAAATTCGTTTGCTTGACCATTTTATTATCTCACCAGAAGGGAGCTTTTCCTTTGCTGAACAACAACTACTCAACCCAGCAACAATATCAGTTCAATGATATTGACAAAGTACTACTAAGCCTAGAAGATCAAAACAAAAATAGCGACGTTTAAAATAAAATGATTGTTCGGGAACAGCCTAGTATTTTCAAAGTTTTATTCTCTTGGCGAGGCACAATTTTACCCAAAATTTTGCCATCCCTAGGTGTTGTGATGCTGATCTCGGCAATCATTGGTGGAGTGGAGTACATCAATCTTTATCGCTTTCCAGAGATTCCTTTGGTTGGCTTCACTCTCATTGGTGTCGTACTTTCAATCTTCCTAGGATTTAAAAATACTGCGTGTTATGACCGTTGGTGGGAGGCCCGAAAATTATGGGGTGTTCTAATTGCAACTTCACGCCATTTTGACCGTGACTGCCGTATTTTAACTCAAGCTCGCCGTGAGCGTGTTATTCAACATGTGATTGTTTTTGCTAATGTATTGCGTGACCGTTTACGTCGTCAGACGGCGAACCCAACTGAGTTGATTCAAACCAGTGGTATGAGTCAGCAAGCACTCACTCAACTTTACCAACAAAATAATGCCCCTCAGTACACGCTCAGTCTCATTCACTGGGAATTGTTGCAGGCACTTAAAGAAGGTGAAATTTCTGACATCATTTATGCACAAATGAATAAAAATGTTTCAGATTTAAGCGTCGTACAAACTGGCTGTGACCGAATTGCCAATACACCCATTCCATTTGCCTATTCAGTTTTGCTTAACCGTACAGTCTATTTTTTCTGTTTTATGTTGCCGTTTAGTCTGGGTTCATTGCTTGGATTAGCAACACCTTTACTCGTCGGAATTTTGGCATACACATTTTTAGGTCTAGATGCACTAAGCTCTGAAATTGAAGAGCCTTTCGGTACTCAAAGTAATGATTTACCGCTAGATGCAATGGTACGTAGTATCGAGATTGAACTATTAGGGACTCTCGGTAAACCTACCCCACCGCCAATTCAGGCTCAAGATAACAACTTACTATAAAGAGTTTAAATAAAATTCTCCCAAATCCCATACTGCTTATCAGTGGGTTTAGGCGTATTTCCGAGTTTAATCCATGGCATATTTTCACCATGAAAATCACTGCCAATTGAAACTGCCAACTGATATTGTTCAATCATTCGATCAATCATCTGGCGAGTAGATAAAGGTTCCATTGGTGGAGGTAACTCAATTGCGTCTCCACCTGAAGTCGCGAATAATTCAATTAAATAACGAACGTTAGTTGCAGATAAATCATAACGGGTCGGGTGTGCTAATACTGAGAAGCCTTTACTTTGATGAATCACATCAATGGTTTCTTTTAAGCTTAGTCCTTCAAACTTTACAAAAGCACGTTTTCCTTCTTTTAAGAAACGATCAAATGCTTGTTGAGGACGAGTCACGACATTTTTCTCGACCAATGTTTTAGCAATATGAGTTCTTGTTACCCTATCCGCCTGATTTTCTACTTTGGCAAGAACATCATCATAAATCTGAAAACCAATACATTTTTCTAATAGCTCACAAATCACTTTAGCTCTTTGCGCTCTAATTCTTTTTTGTTGTTCTAATGCTTCTAAAATTGGTGCTTCATCTTGCATATTTAAAGCAACAATATGTACACCATAACTCTTCTTAGTAGTAGGGCGCGACCACTGACTAGAAATCTCTGTACCAGAAATAATATTTAAATCATGGCCTTGTGCAGCAATTTTTGCACGCTGCAACCCATCCATTGTATCGTGGTCAGTCAAAGCCAACGTATGCAAGTTCACATCTATAGCAGCTTGCACCAGTAATTCCGGAGACAAAGTTCCATCAGAAATATTGCTATGTGTATGTAAATCTATGCCTTGCATCTTTTATACTATGCCATTCGCCAAACCTGATCAGATACTCTAACATGAAAGCACTTCTGGACTTTGTTCCATTAATTATTTTCTTCTATTTATATAAAACAGTTGATCCAACTGACACCCAGCATCCTTTACTGAAACTGATCGGGTCTGCTGGTGGTGCCGATAATAATAATATTCTTGTAGCGACGACTGGCTTAATTATTTCAATGCTTGTGGTATATGGTGCCCTATTCGTTTTCCAAAAATTCCGTCTTGATAAACAACAGTGGTTTGTATTGTTTATGACTGTCATTTTTGGTGGCATCACCCTCATGTTAAGTGACGATTTCTATATTCGTCTCAAAGCTGCGATTTTAAATTTAGTTTTCGCAGGCGCATTCTTGGTTTCACCTTGGTTTGGTAAAGACCGTAAACCGCTCATTCAACGCTTATTTGACCCGATTTTAGATTTGAGTGAAAAAGGTTGGAAAAACCTCAATTTTGCTTGGGCTGCGATGTTTGTTGTGATGTCTTGTCTGCATGTATTCTTCGCATTTTTATTTCACGGTGGAAAATATTGGGGCGAATTTACTGCATTTGGTGACATGATCGTGATGTTTTCATTTATCATTATTCAGTTCATTATTTTACGCAAACATTTTAAGTCACCAGACGCTTAAAGTGCTTCCAGATTGATTATAGAGATACGATTACATGCCTTTTTTTGTTCTAAGCTGTACCGATAACGAAGGAACTTTAGAAAAACGCTTGGCAGTACGCCCTCAGCATATCGAACGCTTACAAAAACTCGATGATGAAGGCCGCCTTGTTACAGCGGGTGCTATGCCAAAAGATCCTAATGATCCGCAAGCAGGCTTCTATGGTAGCACCATGATTGTTGAATTCGACAGTCGCGAAGCATTAGATGAATGGTTAAAAGAAGAACCATTTCTTAAAGAAGGCATTTATGCTCACGTTGATGTAAAACCGTTTAATAAAGCATTTCCAAAAGGGTAATCGCATGCAGCTTGCAATCAAAAGCTTTCTTGGCTTGTGTTTGATATGTTCAACTGCTGGAGCAGTTGAACCTGCTGCGACACCAGCAACTCTTTCCCCAAGTGCGCCTTCAACTCAAGCCGCTAAACCAGCTCCAACATCTGCAACTGGAGTCAAAACAGCAGCGACGACAGCACCAACTGCAACACAACCACTTACAGCAGAACAGCTCGCAAAGAACAAGCAACAGCAAGACGCAAAAATCAAAGCCTTAGTTCAAGATCAAGCATCTCGCTTAAAGCAGTTAGAGCATGCCAACCTTGAAGCATTGGCTCAGAACCAAGAGTTACAGCTAAAAAATGATAATCTCTCTGTTCAGGTTCAAGTCTTACAAAGCGAACGAAGTGCGCAAATGTTTTTATATGGCGCTGTTACCTTAGCGGGTGGTGTATTGCTAGGTTTCTTTATTGCTAGTTATATTCATACAAAACGTCGACGCCAGTGGTAATACCAAGCGATCTATTAAATTCAATGAACGTATCAAACCGTATCCAAACAGCAGAGCTGGACTGGGAATTTGTCGATGGTATCGAGATTCCCATTTCCAAACAATTTGGTGATGTCTACTTCTCTAAAGATAATGGCCTACTTGAAACACGACATGTTTTTCTAAATGGTAATGACTTATCAGAACGATTAGCTAATCTAAAAGATTTTGAATATTTCAGTGTAGGAGAAACCGGTTTTGGTACAGGTTTAAATATTCTTGCACTTTGGCAACTTTGGCAGCAAGTTCGTCCTGATAATCAAAGCCATTTACACGCAATTAGCGTAGAAAAATTTCCATTAAGTAAAGCTGATCTCATTCGCGCTTTAAATGTCTGGGATGAGCTTAAACCACTTGCAGAGCAGTTAATTGAACAATATCCCCTGCCTATTGCCGGATGTCATCGTTTAACTTTCCCTAAAGAACGTTTTAGCATCGATTTATGGCTTGGGGATGCGCAAGAAATTTTCCCAAGCATGGCTAAAACTAAAGCTGTGAATGCCTGGTTTTTAGATGGCTTTGCACCGTCTTGCAACCCAGACATGTGGGAACAAAATGTTTTAAACAATATTGTCCGTCTTTCAGATTATGGCACCACATTTGCCTCTTTTAGTGTTGCTGGCATTCTAAAACGTGGACTAAAAGCACATGGTATAGATATTTCTCGTCCACGTGGTTTTGGGCATAAACGAGAAATGCTCAAAGCGGTCTGGAGTCTACCTGAATCTGATGAAGATTCCTTAGAATTAGATCAAACTCACGCATTGGCTACAGAGCAACAGCATATTGCGATTATAGGGGCTGGCGTAGCAGGGTTAAGCACGGCGTGGGCATTTGCAACACGTGGCCACCAAGTGACCTTATACGAGCAAAACAATGCATTATCGGGTGCCTCTGGAAACCCTTTGGCATTACTTAATCCGAAACTATGCCCAATTGAACAAAGTCATGAACATCTCATGACCTTAAGTTGGCAACATGCTTTAAATTTTTATAAAAATTTCAAAGCATTCCGTCCACTTCAAATTCAACAAATTGCATTGAAAAATGCAGATGAACTTCTCGATTTGGTAAATCAGTATCCAGCTCAAGTTGTTACTAACTCAGCGAACTCACTTGAAACTGATTACTCAAGCATATTACTAACTGAGGCTGGTTCCGTTTCACCACATCAATTACGTGATGAAATTTTGCAGCATCCATATATCAATCTCAAAATTGCCCATGTCACAGCACTTGTTTCTTCTGAAAATAAAGTTCAATTGCAAACCAATAATCAAATTATTGCAGAAGCAGATCATGTCGTTGTGTGCTGTGCTCGAGAAAGTGCTGCCTTATTTGACAGCTATCCGCAGTTAAAACCAATACGTGGACAAGTGAGCTGGGTTGATAATACGTTTGCTCCTCTGCCTTTAAATGAAGCTTATAGCTATGGCGGCTATTGCATGCAACTTGACGCCTCACAGATGATTTTAGGTGCGTCTTTCTACCCAAATCGTGAAGATCAAGATGTACTTCCTGAAGACCATGTGCATAACTTTGAATTAATCCACAGTGTATTCCCTGAATATGCTAAAAAGTTACCACCACCTTCGACATGGCAAGGGCGTGCATCTATACGGGCACAAAGCTTAGATTATTTTCCTCTGGTTGGAAAAATGCAGGAGAATAGCCGAATTGCTACTTTTGCTGGGCTTGGCTCTAAAGGCTTCTTATTTGCCCCGCTGTGTAGTGAAATCTTAGTTGCTCAAATGTTAGGAGAAGCTTGTCCAGTACCAGACCGCTTATTACAAAAATTGAATCCTCAACGGTTCCAAAAGAAAGTGAAACCTAAAAAGCCTTATTTTAAACCGCAATAATTCATTTCAATAAAAAAGCACCCGAAGGTGCTTTTTTTATGCGCCCTGCTCTAGAGGCAAGCCAGCATCACGAGCTGCACGTGTCCCGCCCATCAGCACGACATATTCACGCGAGGCATCCAATCCTTCTAGTTTCTCAGCTGCACGAGGAGCTTTGCTACCACCACCACATAAAATATAAATCGGCTGACCCGCAGAGACCTGGTTCAAAATATCAGCATTCAAATCATTAATTGGGCGATTCACCGCACCTTTAACATGCCCTTCTGCATAAGCATTAGTATCACGGACATCCCAGATAACAGCATTTTCTGGGAATTCAAATGTTGTAATTTCTTGTTTACGGATCATTGTGCACTCCTTTGATGTAAACAACACTTGGCAAATGAAGAAAACCCTCTTAGCATCTCAAATATTCTTTCACTTTGTAAAGGTCTAAACTATGCCTTCTTTCGATATTGTCTCTGAATTAGAGTTATTTGAAGTTAATCATGCTGTACAAAACACACAAAAAGAGATTGCAACACGCTTTGACTTCCGTGGTCATGATGTTTCTATCGAATTAAATGAAAAAAATAAAGAAATCAAAATCAGTACCGAAAGTGATTTCCAGTGTGAACAAGTTTATAACATGTTAGAAAATCATTTTTATAAACGTAAAATTGATGTTCAAGCACTTGATCCACAAAAAGCTTCGGCTTCTGGTAAGAACTTTTTACAAGTCATTAAACTTAAAGATGGTCTTGACTCTGATACTGCAAAAAAAATTAATAAAGCCATTAAAGAAAGTGGCGTTAAAGTGCAATCTTCTATTCAAGGCGACAAAATTCGTGTGACTGATAAAAAGCGTGACACCTTACAACAAGTCATGACTTTTTTACGTGAACAACAATTCGGTGTGCCATTACAGTTTAATAACTTTAAAGATTAATATCTTGTCGGCCATTTAAAGCTAAGGTAATCCCATGTCTCAATCCAATCGTCTATCAAAACTGGTAAAAGCAACTTCAAAATTCCCTAAAGGCATTCGGAGCACGCTTTGGAGCAAGGCGTTTGGTCGTATCGTACCAATGGTGGGTACAGCAAATATCCGCTATCTGGAAGTAGACTCAAACCACGTTACTGTCCGTTTAGATAACCAAAAAAATATGCAGAATCATATTAAAGGCGTCCACGCTGCGGCTATGGCTCTTTTAGCAGAAACTGCAACAGGTTTTCTAACTGGTTTACATATTCCTGATAATCGTATTTTATTAATCAAATCATTACATGTAGATTATTTAAAAGTGGTTGAAGGCGGTTTGACTGCTATAGCAACATTGTCTGCTGAACAACAAAAGTTTATTGCAGATAATGAGAAAGGCGAACTTGTGATTCCTGTTACTGTGATTGATGATGCAGGCAATGAACCAATTCAATGTCAAATGCTGTGGGCATGGTTACCTAAACGTAAGAAATAATAACTAATCTAAAGTATTTTTAGACGGTTATTTACCTCAAGATATAAAACTAATATTTTGTATCTTGAGGTTAAAAATGAAAAAAATATTAATTCTTTCCTCTTTATTTACCAGTTTAATATTTACAACTATAAGTTCTCACGCGACTGAACCCAGCATTAAAACCAGTAAAGTAACTTCGGCTAAATCAGAAGCTCTTGATAAAGTAAGTACTCAAAACAAAAGAATAGTGACCGACTTTTATGAAGGTGTCTTTTTAAAACATAAAGTTAAAGAATATGCAGACCGCTATATTGGTCAACAATACATTCAGCACAATCCTAATGTGCCAGATGGTAAAGCACCTTTCGTTAATTTCTTCACTGAAAAATTCCAAAAGAATCCTCAAGCTAAAAATGAGATTAAACGTGCGATTGCTGAAGGCAATTTTGTCGTTTTACATGTCCATTCGACTGAAAATGAAAAAGATCGAGGAAGAGCAATTGTTGATATATTCCGTGTTGAAAATGGAAAAATCGTAGAGCATTGGGATGTGATACAAAATATTCCTGAGCAAAGCAAAAATACAAATACGATGTTTTAATTTCTAAAAACTAGTTTTTCTTTTGAATAAAAATTAAAGCCTGAATACTAATATTCAGGCTTTCTGATTCTTATTGAGTTTCCAAAAACTTCTGTTTCGCTTCTTCAGGTATTTGACGCTTATTACCTTTTACATCTACTGCTACAAAGGTAAAGACTCCTTCAGTAATGCGTATTGGTTCACGAGAGTCATCATGACTATCCCAAACTTCAATTTGCATCTGAATAGAAGTATTTCCAACTTTTAAGATCTTGGTATAGCAGCTAATGACAAAGCCAACTTTTACCGGAACCAAAAAGGTCATTTGATTAATAGAAATCGTAGCACAGCGACCACGACTGAAACGTTCTGCGTGAATTGCTCCAGCCAAGTCCATTTGTGACACAATCCATCCACCAAATACATCACCACTCCAGTTTGTATCTGCTGGCATGGCAATCGTTTGTAAGGATAAAATTCCTTCTGGTTTGGTATAAGCTTCTGACACCTTAGCTCCCGAAATTCGTTTGAAGTTGTTGATCGAGCCACTGTTGCAATTCAGGCGCACGTAATGCACCGCTAATACGCGCGACCTCTGTCGTTTTATTCATTAAGACAAGTGTCGGAATACTTCTCACATGAAAAGCTTGGCTCAAGCGAGGAGATTCTTCGGTATTAATCTTGGCAAAGATAACGCCTGGATTCTGTTTTGCGACCTGCGCAAAATGTGGAGCCATCATTTTACAAGGTCCACACCATTCTGCCCATAAGTCTATAAGAATAGGTAGATCACTATTGGTGATGTAGTTACTAAAATTTTGCTCATTTAGCTCAATTGGTGCAAGCGGTAGTAATGGCTGATGACATTGCCCACAGCTTGGTTGCTCTGGAAGTTTTTCTTCAGGAACTCGGTTTTTAGCACCACACGATGCACATACAATAATCATTTACATCACTCCTATATGCTGATGTAAAAATTCTAATTGGGTTGTCACTGCTTTTTCAAACCATGAACCGTGATAGATATCAAAATGTTTCATATCCCATTCATGATAACTCACAAAAGGCGCAATATTTGTCGCAGCTTCACGGCTTGACTCAATAGGAATAAGCGAATCTTTTTGTGCAGCAATAAATAAAACAGGAATATTAATCTGGCGCACAACTTGGATTGGACGGTATCGCATCAGATTAAAAAAGACACGGGCTGGGACTTCTCCACTCCAATAATAGTCAGGATTTACAATCGATAAATAGCCATAATAACTATCAGCCGTAGGCATAAAGCATAAGTTATGTTGATCAACAACAGGTAATCTCTTTGGATTAAGCCCCATCTTTGATCCCATATAATCCTGACTCGATAGCTTTAATGCTTGGGGATAGCGCTGCAAAGGATAGAGCTTGGCAGTTTCAGCGCCATCTACATAAGGAATTTGTACTAAAACCGCTTGAATATTCTTTAACTCAGAAGCTAGGCTTAGTGCATATCCCCCACTTAAAGAAGTTCCCCAAAGCACAATCCTTCGGTTATCTACGAGTTTACAAGTCGAAGCATACTGAATCACTGTCTTCCAATCTTCTAATTGTGAATTGATTGAGACCATTTCTCTAGGCTTGCCAGTACTACCACCCCAATATCTGTAATCAAATAAAATAACAGCGTAACCTGCTTGAGCAAATCGCTGGGCATACTGAATAAGTTTAAATTGACGCAATCCAGCAAAACCATGCGCCATGATAATTACCGCAGTTTTATTATTTGTTTTTGGAATATAAAAGTCAGCTGCGATCATTTCCTGATCACATGGAACATATAAAGGCTCAACAGTATAAGCGTGCATATGTGCTCCGTGGCATTATAGTCGAAGTAATGAATTTACAAAAAACATCCTGATCGCCTTTTAAAAATCTAGAGCTGTTCTATGACATAAGTTTTATCTATGTAGGAACAACATTTTAGTGTCTTGTATCTCAGGTTAAGCTTAATGCTATGATACAGCATAAGAGGTTTTGTTAAATTTTGGAGTGACGAAATGTCAGATAATGTTGGTTTCGCAGGTCAAATTGGTCCAGAACACGTTGGCCAAGTTGTAGAAAAAGGATTTAAATCTATTATTAATAACCGACCAGATATGGAAGGCGGCCCAGAACAACCTACAAGCGCTCAGATTGAAGAAGCAGCACGTCAAGTAGGCTTAGACTATGTTTATCAACCTGTTGTAGCTGGACAAATTACTGAGCTAGATGTACGTACTTTTGCTAATCATTATAATGAATTGCCAAAACCTGTGCTGATGTTCTGCCGCACAGGAAACCGTTCAAACAACCTATATCAATTAGCAAAACAAATGGATTTGTTAGACGATTAAATTATTGAATGAGCCAACGAGAAGCTCTATTTTTCCTAAAAAGTAGAGCTTTTATTAATAAAAAGAAAATATACAACTGTATCAATTCAACAGATATATAAATAATTTTCAGCTAAAGTATTCAAATCACATTAAATTTCTCAGTTCTCTTATGAATAAACTTATATTTTTATTGGTCAGTTGTCTTATTCTTAATGCATGTTCATCTATGCAGGTCCGACCTACCGTAGGTGTTAGTATGGGAACACAACTCTAAAAAAGAAGCAGCTTAAATGCTGCTTCTTTTTATATTAATTACCATTTGAACAATTTGGATCTATTCCATATGGGCTTTCTATATTTGGCCCATTAAGATCAGTAAGATTAACATCTTTCGATAAATAACCTAAAGTTAAAGATGTAGATCCTTTAATTAAACTTCCCGAAACTGTAGATTTAGCAGTTAACTGAACAGTTAACCATGATGCATAAATTTTAGGATATTGAATTTTAAGATCAAAACGTCCATTTGCATCTGTCGTATATTTATTATTGGTTGCAGCGGTACCTGCACTGTTGATATACGATACAACTTGGACTGTAGAATTTTCTTTAAGCGGCTTTAATTGATTAATAACGTCCCCATTCACATTTACAGCTTGGACTGGTGATGTACAGGCTGTTCTAATAACAGGAAGATATTCATCTGGTTTACCATCAGTTGGATTAGAAGTATCAACAAACCCATATCGCCCCTTATAATACGCAAGAGCATTAACGCCCATGACTACATCTTGATTGGGTATCGGTTTACCATCCACATCAGTCACTTGTACTGAAATATTTTTATAGTAGTAGACTCCATCACTTGAATCTTCCATTGTGGTCGGATTATATGCTACGGCAATAGCGCCTACTGCTACTGGTACATCAGAATTAACCACGTCAAGTTTATAAGTATAAATTTTTGTAGATTGGCCAAAGTTTGCTTCTAAAACAAGATCATCTGTTACGAACTGAGCAGCACTATATGATGAAGTTCTTTGATTTTCACTAAAAGATAAAGTATAGGTGATCTGACCATTTGCATCAGTTTGTGTCGAATTAGGAGTAAATTTGACACCATTTAAAACCGAATTTTTAACTTTAAGTGTAATCGCTTGGTTTGCTAAAGTTGCACCATTTGCATCTACAGCTGTTAATGTGACGGTTGTCTGATCACCTCTAACATTTAGAGAGGTTTTTGTAGCATCAAACAATACAATACTCGTAGTATCAGCTTCGACAGTACTGTTGCTACCTGTTACTGTCACTGTCTGTTCTTGAGTAAGTGTACCATTATTCGTAGAGACTTTTAATTTAAAACCATTTTTCACCAACTCATTTATCGAACTCGATGTTTTTGGTGTTTTTATAATGTATATAGCATTACCTGCCGCATCAGTAGTTTGAGTAGATACGCCTTCTATAGATACGTTATTTGTTGGATCATCTAATTCCAAAGTGACATTAGCACCAGCAACACCGCCTTTATTCTTATCTAAAGCTCTAACAGTAACAGTTAAAGTATCATTCGTTGCAGCAACTGATAATTTATCTAGTTCTATCTTTAAAGCTGTAGCAGTCGCTTGCTGAGATCCGCTATTATTACTTCCAGATGATGAGTTACTATTTGATGAACCATTTTGGTAATAGCCATCACCGCCTCCCCCGCCACAACTTGCTAACATAATTGACACAGCAATAGCCGACAACTTTAAGGTAAGTTGTTTTTTATACATACTTTTCATTTCCCCAATCTTTCCTAAAGGTATAAGATTTTTTAATTATTTATATTATTAGTGTAATCATATTCACCATACTCTGTAAACATAAATTACATTGTGTTTTATTATGTAACTTATTAAGTGAAAAACTTATAGATATTGGAATTTATAATGTTCGATATTATTATCATTGGCGCAGGTACTGCTGGTATTAGCGCATACAAAGAAGCCGTTAAACATACCAACAATATTTTAATTATAAATGATGGACCATGGGATACCACTTGTGCCCGTGTAGGCTGTATGCCAAGTAAAGTTCTCATCTCTACAGCAAACCGTATGTTTGACATTCAAAATGCTCAAGAGGTTGCTTTAGATGTATCTGCAAATATTAATACTGATCAAGTGATGCAGCATGTACAAACTTTACGTAACAGATTTACACAAGCAACTTTAAAAGATGTAGATCAATGGCCGACTGAGCATAAAATTTCTGGCAAAGCATATTTTATTGATGCACAAACTGTAGAAGTTAACGGAAAACGGTATAAATCAAAAAGTTTTATTCTAGCTGTTGGTTCAACTCCTAATTATGATCAAATTTGGAAGCAAGAATTAGGAAACCGGCTTATAACAACAGACCAAATATTTGAGTTAAAAACACTTCCTAAATCTATTGCTGTAATTGGTAGTGGTGTGATCGCTCTTGAGATCGCACAAGCTATGCATTGTCTAGGTGTAGAAACAACAATCTTCGCTCGCAGTAAACGAATTGGAATCCTAACTAGTTCTAGACTTCAACAGCTTGCACAAAAAGAGCTAGGAAAAGAATTAACAATTCTATTCGAGACTTTACCGAGTGAAGTTAAATGCAGTCAGGAAAACGCTGTATTAACTTACCAATTTGATGAAACAGAGAAAACTCTCGAAGTTGAATATGTTTTAGCTGCAACCGGCCGTACAAGTTTAATTGATACTTTAAAACTAGAAAATATTGATAATTCATTCAAAGATATTAAGTTATTACCTGTAAATGCTAAAACTAAGCAGCTAGATACATATCCAATTTTTGTTGTCGGTGATGCTTACACCTCAACACCACTACAACATGAAGCAGCTCATGAAGGTAAAAAAGTTGTTTATAACTGCTTAAATTATCCGCAGGTAAACTCAGTTAAGACACTTACTCCATTAGGAATTGTCTTTAGTCATCCTGAAATGGCGATCGTAGGTCAAAGTTATAAGCAATTAAAAGATGAAGGTATAGATTTTATTACAGGCGAAGCCTCTTATGAACGACAAGGAAGAGCTATAGTTCTTGGAAAAAATAAAGGTGCTATTGAAGTTTATATAGAACGAAAAAGCCAAAAGCTTCTAGGTGCTGAGCTATTTACAGAAGCAACTGAACATATGGCCCATTTATTAAGCTGGATAATAGGTGAAGAATTAACGCTAAATGATATTCTAGAGAAACCCTTTTATCACCCGACTTTAGAAGAAGGTCTTCGAACTGCTCTAAAGCATGCGCGTAGACAACTGAAATAATCGATTTTAGAAGAGCTCTTTATTAATAAAAATTGGCTCTTCTCTACTTCACATTGCTTTAATTAATTCATTTGATGGGAAATAACCGCAACTAATGAAGCATTCTTTTCAGATGAACTAGTATATATCCATGTTTCTAAAGCCTTCCCATTTTTAGAAATAATATAATTTGTTGTGGTCAAATTCTTATCTTTATATACTTCTTTTTTATAAGTTAGGCCCGTAGATTCTGGAGGTAGCCAGCTTTCTAAATTCTTCTGAATTTCAGTTGAATTTCCTTTATTTATAAATAATGAACATACGCCATTATCGAGTTGAGTAATAACAAATTTTCCTTCAGAGGAACTTATCATCCATGCATGACCATTATAATCTTTTAAAAAATGTGCAGCATATTCATTAGGCATTTGGATAAATCCCATATTTTTTGCTTGTTTATTTATTAATTCAGGATTTCCTCTAGAACTTACACAAATATTTAAATAAGCTTTTGTACTATACAAACTTTTCACAGTTTCATTAGCATATATACAACTACAACTCAGTGTTGTAGCCAATATAAAGGAAAATATTTTAAATTCTGAAAATTTCATTATTAATACTCTTGTTATCATTTTAAATAATGTGATTTATATCATAATTCATTCTAAAGTTAGTCGGGGATTTAGATTTTTTTATCGCAATAAATAAACACCCCCATTCATTAGAATGGGGGTGTTTAGAATAATGAGCTGGCGATGACTTACTCTCACATGGGTAACCCCACACTACCATCAGCGCTAAGAGGTTTCACTTCTGAGTTCGGGAAGGGATCAGGTGGTTCACTCTTGCTATGGTCGCCAGCACAACTGGTATGGATACTTGCTTCGTTTTATTCACTGTGTGATACGTTGCGTTTTCCAAATCTTTACAGATGGGCTGATTGGTCTGATTTTTCGTTGTTCATTTTAGCTAAGTGTTTAACTAAATCAAGTTGCTTTGCATGTTTATGAATCGATTGATGCTTCATATACAACTGCTTGGGTGTTGTATAGTCAAGCCTCACGAGCAATTAGTATTGGTCAGCTTCACATATCACTATGCTTCCACATCCAACCTATCAACGTCCTAGTCTCGAACGGCTCTTTAGAGGAATAAATTCCTAGGGAAATCTTATCTTGAGGTAGGCTTCCCGCTTAGATGCTTTCAGCGGTTATCCCTTCCGAACATAGCTACCCGGCGATGCGACTGGCGTCACAACCGGTACACCAGAGGTTCGTCCACTCTGGTCCTCTCGTACTAGGAGCAGATCCTCTCAAATTTCCAGCGCCCACGGTAGATAGGGACCGAACTGTCTCACGACGTTCTAAACCCAGCTCGCGTACCTCTTTAAATGGCGAACAGCCATACCCTTGGGACCTGCTTCAGCCCCAGGATGAGATGAGCCGACATCGAGGTGCCAAACACCGCCGTCGATATGAACTCTTGGGCGGTATCAGCCTGTTATCCCCAGAGTACCTTTTATCCGTTGAGCGATGGCCCTTCCATACAGAACCACCGGATCACTAAGACCTACTTTCGTACCTGCTCGACTTGTGGGTCTCGCAGTTAAGCGCGCTTTTGCCTTTATACTCTACGCGTGATTTCCGACCACGCTGAGCGCACCTTCGTACTCCTCCGTTACTCTTTAGGAGGAGACCGCCCCAGTCAAACTACCCACCAGACACGGTCCTCGTCCCGGATAACGGGACAGAGTTAGAACCTCAACATTACCAGGGTGGTATTTCAAGGACGGCTCCATTGGAACTAGCGTTCCAACTTCAAAGCCTCCCACCTATCCTACACAAGTAAGGTCAAAGTTCAGTGTCAAGCTGCAGTAAAGGTTCACGGGGTCTTTCCGTCTAGCCGCGGGTACACTGCATCTTCACAGCGATTTCGATTTCACTGAGCCTCTGCTGGAGACAGCGCCGCCATCATTATGCCATTCGTGCAGGTCGGAACTTACCCGACAAGGAATTTCGCTACCTTAGGACCGTTATAGTTACGGCCGCCGTTTACTGGGGCTTCGATCAAGAGCTTCGCTTACGCTAACCCCATCAATTAACCTTCCAGCACCGGGCAGGCATCACACCCTATACGTCCACTTTCGTGTTTGCAGAGTGCTATGTTTTTAATAAACAGTTGCAGCGGCCTGGTTTCTGCGGCTGTCGTCAGCTCAGGAAGCAAGTTCCATCACCAACAACAGCGTACCTTCTCCCGAAGTTACGGTACCATTTTGCCTAGTTCCTTCAGCAGAGTTCTCTCAAGCGCCTTGGTCTACTCGACCTGACCACCTGTGTCGGTTTCGGGTACGATTCCTGTGTAACTGAAGCTTAGAGACTTTTCCTGGAAGCATGGTATCAGCCACTTCACTGTACAAGTACAGCTTGCTATCGGATCTCAGTATAGAGTACCCCGGATTTGCCTAAGATACATACCTACATCCTTCCACCTGGACAACCAACGCCAGGCTGACTTAACCTTCTCCGTCCTCTCATCGCATTACACAGAAGTATTGGAATATTAACCAATTTCCCATCGACTACGCCTTTCGGCCTCGCCTTAGGGGTCGACTCACCCAGCCCCGATTAACGTTGGACTGGAACCCTTGGTCTTTCGGCGAACGGGTTTTTCACCCGTTTTGTCGTTACTCACGTCAGCATTCGCACTTCTGATACCTCCAGCATACTTCTCAATACACCTTCATCGGCTTACAGAACGCTCCCCTACCACTTGACTAATGTCAAATCCGCAGCTTCGGCACATAGTTTTAGCCCCGTTACATCTTCCGCGCAGGCCGACTCGACTAGTGAGCTATTACGCTTTCTTTAAAGGGTGGCTGCTTCTAAGCCAACCTCCTAGCTGTCTATGCCTTCCCACATCGTTTCCCACTTAACTATGATTTTGGGGCCTTAGCTGGCGGTCTGGATTGTTTTCCTCTTGACTACGGACGTTAGCACCCGCAGTCTGTCTCCCGGATAGTACTCATAGGTATTCGGAGTTTGCATCGGTTTGGTAAGTCGGGATGACCCCCTAGCCGAAACAGTGCTCTACCCCCTATGGTATTCGTCCGAGGCGCTACCTAAATAGCTTTCGGGGAGAACCAGCTATCACCAGGCTTGATTAGCCTTTCACCCCTATCCACAAGTCATCCCCTGGCTTTTCAACGACAGTGGGTTCGGTCCTCCAGTTAGTGTTACCCAACCTTCAACCTGCTCATGGATAGATCGCCTGGTTTCGGGTCTATACCCAGCAACTAAACGCCCTATTAAGACTCGATTTCTCTACGGCTCCCCTATACGGTTAACCTCGCTACTGAATATAAGTCGCTGACCCATTATACAAAAGGTACGCAGTCACACCACGAAGGTGCTCCCACTGCTTGTATGCATGCGGTTTCAGGATCTATTTCACTCCCCTCACAGGGGTTCTTTTCGCCTTTCCCTCACGGTACTGGTTCACTATCGGTCAGTCAGGAGTATTTAGCCTTGGAGGATGGTCCCCCCATATTCAGACAAGGTTTCACGTGCCTCGCCCTACTCGTCATCATTATGTGTGCCCTTTCGTGTACGGGAATATCACCCTCTACGTTCGCACTTCCCAGAGCGTTCCACTAAAACACACATAACTTAATGGGCTGATCCCCGTTCGCTCGCCGCTACTGAGGGAATCTCAATTGATTTCTTTTCCTAAGGGTACTGAGATGTTTCACTTCCCCTCGTTCGCCTTGCAACACTATGTATTCATGTTGCAATACCTACCTTAAAGTAGGTGGGTTCCCCCATTCAGAAATCTCCGGATCAAAGGATATTTGCCGCCTCCCCGGAGCTTTTCGCAGGCTATCACGTCTTTCATCGCCTCTGACTGCCAAGGCATCCACCACATGCACTTAATTACTTGACTATACAACCCCAAACAGTCGTCAACACCTACAAGTGAGTGTTGTCCGTGCGATTCTTCATCGCTACTATCTGTTGTCTGTGTACTTAAACACTGTACAGCTTCAATCTAAATTCATATACCAAAACGCTTGATTCAGTTAATTTGCTAGTTCTCAATTCATCTAGATTAATTGCTTAACCTAAACTCTTGAGTGAACAATTTATTTCAGACTCAATTTTGCCAATCTGTTAATGAATAAACATGCCTTCGTCAGGTCATGCTTAATACCGTGATACTTAAATCACAGAAGTTAATAAACCAAGACCGAAATCTCTATTTACTAATTTCTGTAATCCGAACTTCTCTTAAGTTCTGGTGGAGACTAGGAGAGTCGAACTCCTGACCTCCTGCGTGCAAAGCAGGCGCTCTACCAACTAAGCTAAGTCCCCAGCTTACATCATCAGTCATGTATCTTTTATCTATAACTTCAACCAGTCAAAGTCATGGTGGGTCTGACAAGACTTGAACTTGTGACCCCACGCTTATCAAGCGTGTGCTCTAACCAACTGAGCTACAGACCCTCAGATACATCTATGAAGAACAACTTGTTGTGGATTCTTACCAATCGTCAATCTTTCGTTAAGGAGGTGATCCAGCCGCAGGTTCCCCTACGGCTACCTTGTTACGACTTCACCCCAGTCATCGGCCACACCGTGGTAACCGCCCTCTTTGCAGTTAGGCTAGCTACTTCTGGTGCAACAAACTCCCATGGTGTGACGGGCGGTGTGTACAAGGCCCGGGAACGTATTCACCGCGGCATTCTGATCCGCGATTACTAGCGATTCCGACTTCATGGAGTCGAGTTGCAGACTCCAATCCGGACTACGATCGGCTTTTTGAGATTAGCATCCTATCGCTAGGTAGCAACCCTTTGTACCGACCATTGTAGCACGTGTGTAGCCCTGGCCGTAAGGGCCATGATGACTTGACGTCGTCCCCGCCTTCCTCCAGTTTGTCACTGGCAGTATCCTTAAAGTTCCCGACATTACTCGCTGGCAAATAAGGAAAAGGGTTGCGCTCGTTGCGGGACTTAACCCAACATCTCACGACACGAGCTGACGACAGCCATGCAGCACCTGTATGTAAGTTCCCGAAGGCACCAATCCATCTCTGGAAAGTTCTTACTATGTCAAGGCCAGGTAAGGTTCTTCGCGTTGCATCGAATTAAACCACATGCTCCACCGCTTGTGCGGGCCCCCGTCAATTCATTTGAGTTTTAGTCTTGCGACCGTACTCCCCAGGCGGTCTACTTATCGCGTTAGCTGCGCCACTAAAGCCTCAAAGGCCCCAACGGCTAGTAGACATCGTTTACGGCATGGACTACCAGGGTATCTAATCCTGTTTGCTCCCCATGCTTTCGCACCTCAGCGTCAGTGTTAGGCCAGATGGCTGCCTTCGCCATCGGTATTCCTCCAGATCTCTACGCATTTCACCGCTACACCTGGAATTCTACCATCCTCTCCCACACTCTAGCTAACCAGTATCGAATGCAATTCCCAAGTTAAGCTCGGGGATTTCACATTTGACTTAATTAGCCGCCTACGCGCGCTTTACGCCCAGTAAATCCGATTAACGCTTGCACCCTCTGTATTACCGCGGCTGCTGGCACAGAGTTAGCCGGTGCTTATTCTGCGAGTAACGTCCACTATCTCTAGGTATTAACTAAAGTAGCCTCCTCCTCGCTTAAAGTGCTTTACAACCATAAGGCCTTCTTCACACACGCGGCATGGCTGGATCAGGCTTGCGCCCATTGTCCAATATTCCCCACTGCTGCCTCCCGTAGGAGTCTGGGCCGTGTCTCAGTCCCAGTGTGGCGGATCATCCTCTCAGACCCGCTACAGATCGTCGCCTTGGTAGGCCTTTACCCCACCAACTAGCTAATCCGACTTAGGCTCATCTATTAGCGCAAGGTCCGAAGATCCCCTGCTTTCTCCCGTAGGACGTATGCGGTATTAGCATTCCTTTCGAAATGTTGTCCCCCACTAATAGGCAGATTCCTAAGCATTACTCACCCGTCCGCCGCTAAGATCAGTAGCAAGCTACCTCTCTCCGCTCGACTTGCATGTGTTAAGCCTGCCGCCAGCGTTCAATCTGAGCCATGATCAAACTCTTCAGTTAAAATCATTTTGCACCTTATTAAAGACAAGGTGCCAATTCTGGCTCATCAATTACTGACTTAAATTTCGCTCAAATAAACTTCGAGTAATTTAAACCAATCAATCAATGAAAATTATTTCGATTA
>NZ_JFYC01000010.1:0-132906 GCF_000588535.1 Acinetobacter sp. 742879
TAATCGAAATAATTTTCATTGATTGATTGGTTTAAATTACTCGAAGTTTATTTGAGCGAAATTTAAGTCAGTAATTGATGAGCCAGAATTGGCACCTTGTCTTTAATAAGGTGCAAAATGATTTTAACTGAAGAGTTTGATCATGGCTCAGATTGAACGCTGGCGGCAGGCTTAACACATGCAAGTCGAGCGGAGAGAGGTAGCTTGCTACTGATCTTAGCGGCGGACGGGTGAGTAATGCTTAGGAATCTGCCTATTAGTGGGGGACAACATTTCGAAAGGAATGCTAATACCGCATACGTCCTACGGGAGAAAGCAGGGGATCTTCGGACCTTGCGCTAATAGATGAGCCTAAGTCGGATTAGCTAGTTGGTGGGGTAAAGGCCTACCAAGGCGACGATCTGTAGCGGGTCTGAGAGGATGATCCGCCACACTGGGACTGAGACACGGCCCAGACTCCTACGGGAGGCAGCAGTGGGGAATATTGGACAATGGGCGCAAGCCTGATCCAGCCATGCCGCGTGTGTGAAGAAGGCCTTATGGTTGTAAAGCACTTTAAGCGAGGAGGAGGCTACTTTAGTTAATACCTAGAGATAGTGGACGTTACTCGCAGAATAAGCACCGGCTAACTCTGTGCCAGCAGCCGCGGTAATACAGAGGGTGCAAGCGTTAATCGGATTTACTGGGCGTAAAGCGCGCGTAGGCGGCTAATTAAGTCAAATGTGAAATCCCCGAGCTTAACTTGGGAATTGCATTCGATACTGGTTAGCTAGAGTGTGGGAGAGGATGGTAGAATTCCAGGTGTAGCGGTGAAATGCGTAGAGATCTGGAGGAATACCGATGGCGAAGGCAGCCATCTGGCCTAACACTGACGCTGAGGTGCGAAAGCATGGGGAGCAAACAGGATTAGATACCCTGGTAGTCCATGCCGTAAACGATGTCTACTAGCCGTTGGGGCCTTTGAGGCTTTAGTGGCGCAGCTAACGCGATAAGTAGACCGCCTGGGGAGTACGGTCGCAAGACTAAAACTCAAATGAATTGACGGGGGCCCGCACAAGCGGTGGAGCATGTGGTTTAATTCGATGCAACGCGAAGAACCTTACCTGGCCTTGACATAGTAAGAACTTTCCAGAGATGGATTGGTGCCTTCGGGAACTTACATACAGGTGCTGCATGGCTGTCGTCAGCTCGTGTCGTGAGATGTTGGGTTAAGTCCCGCAACGAGCGCAACCCTTTTCCTTATTTGCCAGCGAGTAATGTCGGGAACTTTAAGGATACTGCCAGTGACAAACTGGAGGAAGGCGGGGACGACGTCAAGTCATCATGGCCCTTACGGCCAGGGCTACACACGTGCTACAATGGTCGGTACAAAGGGTTGCTACCTAGCGATAGGATGCTAATCTCAAAAAGCCGATCGTAGTCCGGATTGGAGTCTGCAACTCGACTCCATGAAGTCGGAATCGCTAGTAATCGCGGATCAGAATGCCGCGGTGAATACGTTCCCGGGCCTTGTACACACCGCCCGTCACACCATGGGAGTTTGTTGCACCAGAAGTAGCTAGCCTAACTGCAAAGAGGGCGGTTACCACGGTGTGGCCGATGACTGGGGTGAAGTCGTAACAAGGTAGCCGTAGGGGAACCTGCGGCTGGATCACCTCCTTAACGAAAGATTGACGATTGGTAAGAATCCACAACAAGTTGTTCTTCATAGATGTATCTGAGGGTCTGTAGCTCAGTTGGTTAGAGCACACGCTTGATAAGCGTGGGGTCACAAGTTCAAGTCTTGTCAGACCCACCATGACTTTGACTGGTTGAAGTTATAGATAAAAGATACATGACTGATGATGTAAGCTGGGGACTTAGCTTAGTTGGTAGAGCGCCTGCTTTGCACGCAGGAGGTCAGGAGTTCGACTCTCCTAGTCTCCACCAGAACTTAAGAGAAGTTCGGATTACAGAAATTAGTAAATAGAGATTTCGGTCTTGGTTTATTAACTTCTGTGATTTAAGTATCACGGTATTAAGCATGACCTGACGAAGGCATGTTTATTCATTAACAGATTGGCAAAATTGAGTCTGAAATAAATTGTTCACTCAAGAGTTTAGGTTAAGCAATTAATCTAGATGAATTGAGAACTAGCAAATTAACTGAATCAAGCGTTTTGGTATATGAATTTAGATTGAAGCTGTACAGTGTTTAAGTACACAGACAACAGATAGTAGCGATGAAGAATCGCACGGACAACACTCACTTGTAGGTGTTGACGACTGTTTGGGGTTGTATAGTCAAGTAATTAAGTGCATGTGGTGGATGCCTTGGCAGTCAGAGGCGATGAAAGACGTGATAGCCTGCGAAAAGCTCCGGGGAGGCGGCAAATATCCTTTGATCCGGAGATTTCTGAATGGGGGAACCCACCTACTTTAAGGTAGGTATTGCAACATGAATACATAGTGTTGCAAGGCGAACGAGGGGAAGTGAAACATCTCAGTACCCTTAGGAAAAGAAATCAATTGAGATTCCCTCAGTAGCGGCGAGCGAACGGGGATCAGCCCATTAAGTTATGTGTGTTTTAGTGGAACGCTCTGGGAAGTGCGAACGTAGAGGGTGATATTCCCGTACACGAAAGGGCACACATAATGATGACGAGTAGGGCGAGGCACGTGAAACCTTGTCTGAATATGGGGGGACCATCCTCCAAGGCTAAATACTCCTGACTGACCGATAGTGAACCAGTACCGTGAGGGAAAGGCGAAAAGAACCCCTGTGAGGGGAGTGAAATAGATCCTGAAACCGCATGCATACAAGCAGTGGGAGCACCTTCGTGGTGTGACTGCGTACCTTTTGTATAATGGGTCAGCGACTTATATTCAGTAGCGAGGTTAACCGTATAGGGGAGCCGTAGAGAAATCGAGTCTTAATAGGGCGTTTAGTTGCTGGGTATAGACCCGAAACCAGGCGATCTATCCATGAGCAGGTTGAAGGTTGGGTAACACTAACTGGAGGACCGAACCCACTGTCGTTGAAAAGCCAGGGGATGACTTGTGGATAGGGGTGAAAGGCTAATCAAGCCTGGTGATAGCTGGTTCTCCCCGAAAGCTATTTAGGTAGCGCCTCGGACGAATACCATAGGGGGTAGAGCACTGTTTCGGCTAGGGGGTCATCCCGACTTACCAAACCGATGCAAACTCCGAATACCTATGAGTACTATCCGGGAGACAGACTGCGGGTGCTAACGTCCGTAGTCAAGAGGAAAACAATCCAGACCGCCAGCTAAGGCCCCAAAATCATAGTTAAGTGGGAAACGATGTGGGAAGGCATAGACAGCTAGGAGGTTGGCTTAGAAGCAGCCACCCTTTAAAGAAAGCGTAATAGCTCACTAGTCGAGTCGGCCTGCGCGGAAGATGTAACGGGGCTAAAACTATGTGCCGAAGCTGCGGATTTGACATTAGTCAAGTGGTAGGGGAGCGTTCTGTAAGCCGATGAAGGTGTATTGAGAAGTATGCTGGAGGTATCAGAAGTGCGAATGCTGACGTGAGTAACGACAAAACGGGTGAAAAACCCGTTCGCCGAAAGACCAAGGGTTCCAGTCCAACGTTAATCGGGGCTGGGTGAGTCGACCCCTAAGGCGAGGCCGAAAGGCGTAGTCGATGGGAAATTGGTTAATATTCCAATACTTCTGTGTAATGCGATGAGAGGACGGAGAAGGTTAAGTCAGCCTGGCGTTGGTTGTCCAGGTGGAAGGATGTAGGTATGTATCTTAGGCAAATCCGGGGTACTCTATACTGAGATCCGATAGCAAGCTGTACTTGTACAGTGAAGTGGCTGATACCATGCTTCCAGGAAAAGTCTCTAAGCTTCAGTTACACAGGAATCGTACCCGAAACCGACACAGGTGGTCAGGTCGAGTAGACCAAGGCGCTTGAGAGAACTCTGCTGAAGGAACTAGGCAAAATGGTACCGTAACTTCGGGAGAAGGTACGCTGTTGTTGGTGATGGAACTTGCTTCCTGAGCTGACGACAGCCGCAGAAACCAGGCCGCTGCAACTGTTTATTAAAAACATAGCACTCTGCAAACACGAAAGTGGACGTATAGGGTGTGATGCCTGCCCGGTGCTGGAAGGTTAATTGATGGGGTTAGCGTAAGCGAAGCTCTTGATCGAAGCCCCAGTAAACGGCGGCCGTAACTATAACGGTCCTAAGGTAGCGAAATTCCTTGTCGGGTAAGTTCCGACCTGCACGAATGGCATAATGATGGCGGCGCTGTCTCCAGCAGAGGCTCAGTGAAATCGAAATCGCTGTGAAGATGCAGTGTACCCGCGGCTAGACGGAAAGACCCCGTGAACCTTTACTGCAGCTTGACACTGAACTTTGACCTTACTTGTGTAGGATAGGTGGGAGGCTTTGAAGTTGGAACGCTAGTTCCAATGGAGCCGTCCTTGAAATACCACCCTGGTAATGTTGAGGTTCTAACTCTGTCCCGTTATCCGGGACGAGGACCGTGTCTGGTGGGTAGTTTGACTGGGGCGGTCTCCTCCTAAAGAGTAACGGAGGAGTACGAAGGTGCGCTCAGCGTGGTCGGAAATCACGCGTAGAGTATAAAGGCAAAAGCGCGCTTAACTGCGAGACCCACAAGTCGAGCAGGTACGAAAGTAGGTCTTAGTGATCCGGTGGTTCTGTATGGAAGGGCCATCGCTCAACGGATAAAAGGTACTCTGGGGATAACAGGCTGATACCGCCCAAGAGTTCATATCGACGGCGGTGTTTGGCACCTCGATGTCGGCTCATCTCATCCTGGGGCTGAAGCAGGTCCCAAGGGTATGGCTGTTCGCCATTTAAAGAGGTACGCGAGCTGGGTTTAGAACGTCGTGAGACAGTTCGGTCCCTATCTACCGTGGGCGCTGGAAATTTGAGAGGATCTGCTCCTAGTACGAGAGGACCAGAGTGGACGAACCTCTGGTGTACCGGTTGTGACGCCAGTCGCATCGCCGGGTAGCTATGTTCGGAAGGGATAACCGCTGAAAGCATCTAAGCGGGAAGCCTACCTCAAGATAAGATTTCCCTAGGAATTTATTCCTCTAAAGAGCCGTTCGAGACTAGGACGTTGATAGGTTGGATGTGGAAGCATAGTGATATGTGAAGCTGACCAATACTAATTGCTCGTGAGGCTTGACTATACAACACCCAAGCAGTTGTATATGAAGCATCAATCGATTCATAAACATGCAAAGCAACTTGATTTAGTTAAACACTTAGCTAAAATGAACAACGAAAAATCAGACCAATCAGCCCATCTGTAAAGATTTGGAAAACGCAACGTATCACACAGTGAATAAAACGAAGCAAGTATCCATACCAGTTGTGCTGGCGACCATAGCAAGAGTGAACCACCTGATCCCTTCCCGAACTCAGAAGTGAAACCTCTTAGCGCTGATGGTAGTGTGGGGTTACCCATGTGAGAGTAAGTCATCGCCAGCTCATTATTCTAAACCCCCCCATTCTAATGAATGGGGGTGTTTTTTATTGCGGAATTTAATCTTTAATAAAAGATAGGTCCAAAATTAGATTTGTATTCTTGCTGTATTCTATGAATATAATGATGAACTCTATTATTTTTGGGTGCGTCCATGAAAATCAATTCTTTCTCTCCAATACCTGAAGATGATGAAGAGCTATCTTTACCTGCATTGATTTATTGGGCATCTCTAGGTGATATCGATCAAGTAAAAGAACTACTAATAGAGGGAGAAGATCCTAATCAGATAGATGATGAGGGATATAGTGCTCTACAAGCAGCTGCTGAAAATGATCATTTAGAGATAGTTCAACTCTTAATTGAAAAAGGTGCGCATGTCGCTTACAAAAGTGAATACACAGCATTAGAGCTTGCAGAAATGGCTGGTAATACTAATGTAGTGGAGTATTTAAAGAGTTTATAAAATTAAAGGCCTCTTTTGTTTAGAAAAGAGGCCTTTTGTTCAATTAAGACAAATGATATTTCTGTAGTTTCTCAAGAATGGATTGAAGACCTTTTACTTCAAACTCATTAGCTTCGAATTTTTCATCTTTATTACGTTTAAATATATCTCTTATCTCTATTACAGCATTCGGGTCAATAATACTTAAACTTGAGGTGACTTGACGTATTTGACTAATAGAACGAGAGCCATTTGTTGAACCATAGCCAATAAATGCAGCAGGTTTACCACCCCATTCCTTACCGACATAATCAAGTGCATTTTTTAAAGCTGGACTGTAACCATGGTTGTATTCTGGGCTAATAAAGATAAATGCATCTGCTTGAGCAATTTTGTCTGCCCATTCTTGTTGTTTAGGTTGATCATAAATCCCGGTAGCAGGTGGGTGAGAACCTGAAAATAACGGTAAATTCCATTCTTTTAAATCAATTACTTCTGTCTGAAAATCTTCTAGATTAAATGATGGAATTGTGGATTCTAGCCAGTTGGCAACTTTAATTGCTGTACGTCCTTCACGAACACTTCCTACGATAATATAGACCAGCATGTATTTTTCCTAAGAATTTTTATCTTTATAACTTAATTCATTATATAGGTAGGAGAGAATATAGAATTTGTAAGGATTCTTATGTCTCTAATAAAAATTGAATCATAAAAAAGCCCTCATTTAGAGGGCTTTTTTATTTACATTAGCTTAATGCCTTGTTGGCCTTCAGGAGTAACCTTGAATATTTCTACTTCAAAGGTAATGTTTTTCCCAGCTAACGGATGATTAAAATCAATTTCTGTAATGTCATCATTAACTGATTTTACTACACCGAATAAGGTGGTTTTTGCCTTATCTTCAAATTCGATCATGTGACCAGGAATAGGGCGTTGCTCAAACTTAACTGTATCGAAAGTTTGAACATTTTCTGGATTCCACGGACCAAAAGCATCTTCTGGTGGAAGGTGTACTGTACGGCGGTCACCTGCACGTAAACCGAATAATGCTTTTTCGAAACCTGGTAAAAGGTTTCCGTCACCAATAGTCAGACTAACTGGCTCTTCACGGCTACGTGTATTGTCAATTTCTACGCCATTTTCGATAGATACAGAAAAGTGTAGGTCGACTTTAGAGCCTTCTTGAATACGAATTTCTTCGTTAGGTTGAATAATTTCGGTCATATTATGCATCCGAATTTTGGTTACGTTGCTTTTCAAGGAAGAATGTATCAATGAGTAGCAAAATTGTACCTAGAGTGATGGCACTGTCCGCAATATTAAAAGCTGGAAAGTGATGATTTTGGTAGTAAACGTGAATGAAATCGACCACATAACCTAGGGTAATACGGTCAATTAAATTGCCTAAAGCTCCACCTAAAATTAAAGCGATGGCTACAGGTAGTACCACCATTTTTTTAGGCATACGCATTAACCAAAATACAAAAAGTACTGAAACTAAGCCCGCTAAAGATGTGAAGAAATAGCGCTGCCATCCTCCTGCATCAGATAAAAAGCTAAAAGCTGCGCCATAGTTATGTAACAGTGTCCAGTTTAAAAATGGAAGTACTGGTACAGGATCTGCATAGTTGAGATGTGTACTTGCAATCCATTTTGTCCATTGATCCAATACAATGGCAAGGACAGAAAGTCCAAGCCAAATCAGATTATGTGGATAAAACTGGAATAAGCCTTTTTTAGCTTGTGAATTAGGCATATTTTCTCACTTCGCCACGACCAGTGACGTTCACAATACAACGACCACATAAACCAGGATGATCGGCATGTGTATTTACATCTGGAAGAACGTGCCAGCAACGTGCACATTTTTCACCTTCAGCTGCAGATATTTGGACACGTAAGCCTTCCATTTCAGTTGCTTCACCTTGCTCAGCAAATGGATGTACTACTACTTGCGAAGTAATAAGAACAAAACGGAGTTCATCAGCCAGTTGGTTTAAAACTGTTTGTAATGATTCACTTGCCCAAAGTTCAACTTTGGCTGAAAGATTACTGCCGACAAGTTTAGCGTTACGCGCTGCTTCAATCTGTTTATTTACTGCAGATTTTACGCTAATCAATGTTTGCCAATCTTCTTCAGAAAGCAAGTTTGCTTTTGATGAAACAGGCAAGTCATACCATTCTGATGTAAATACATACTTTTCAGTTTGTTCTGGAATCAATGGCCAAGCTTCTTGAGCGGTAAAGCTTAGGATTGGGCTCATCCAACGAATAAATGCTTGGACAATATGATAAAGCGCTGTTTGAGCAGAACGACGTGCCTGAGAATCCGCTTTAGTGGTGTATTGGCGATCTTTAATAATGTCTAGGTAGAAACCACCTAAGTCATTAATACAGAAGCTCGTTAACGCACTACACACCACATGGAAGTTCATTTCTTCATAGGCAGTGATAATAGTTTGTTGTACTTCATTTGCACGCTGTAAGATGTATTGATCTAGAGCAATAAGGTCATCTACGTCCAAAGCATCAGTACTTGGTTTGAAACCATTTAGATTGGCAAGTAAGAAGCGTAGAGTATTACGAATACGACGATAGCTGTCACTTACACGGCTAAAGATTTCTTTCGATGCTGCGATTTCATAACGGTAGTCACTAGAAGCTACATATAGACGTAAACCATCGGCACCAAGCTGTTTGATGATTTCTTCAAGTGGGATATAGTTACCTAAAGATTTTGATAACTTACGACCATTTTCATCCACTGTAAAACCATGTGTTAACAAGGCCTTATATGGTGCACGATTGTGAATTGCCATAGACGTTAATAAAGAAGATTGGAACCAACCACGGTGTTGGTCTGATCCTTCTAAATATAAATCGGCAGGGCTTTCTAATTCATCACGTTGCTCAAGTACAGCGTAATGCGTTGTACCAGAGTCGAACCATACATCGAGTGTATCGCGAACAGCGTTATATTGTTCAGCATCTTCACCGATGAAGTCTTTTGCTTCACGTTTGAACCATGCTTCGATACCTTCTTCTTCGATCAGTTGAGCAACTTCTTCGATGAGTTCAGGTGTACGTGGGTGTAATTCGTTCGTGTCTTTATGAACGAAGAATGGAATTGGAACACCCCAAGTACGTTGACGTGAAATACACCAGTCCGGACGACCTTCGATCATTGATTCAATACGGTTTTTACCCCAGTTCGGTACAAACTCGATATCATTTTCAATAGCATTAAGCGCACCTTCACGTAACCCTTTTTGATCCATGCTAATGAACCATTGTGGTGTAGCACGGAAAATAATTGGAGTCTTATGGCGCCAGCAGTGTGGGTAGCTGTGTTTAATTGGTTGATGAGCCCATAAACGGCCTACAGCGCCCAAAGCTTCGATAATCTTTGGATTGGCTTTATAGATGTGTTCACCAGCATAGATTGGAGCAGTTGGGAGATAAACACCATTACCACCCACTGGGTTATCTACTTTAAGGTTGTATTGAAGACCTACTTTATAGTCGTCTGCACCATGGCCAGGTGCTGTATGTACGGCACCTGTACCGCTTGTTGCGATAACGTGTTCACCTAAAATAACCGGAACTTGACGATCAGTAAGTAGAGGGTGTTGTAAGGTAAGGTTTTCAAGAGCCGAACCTGTAAAATCAGCCAAAACGACTGGATTTTCAAGCTTGTAACGTTCAATCGCTGAAGCAACTAGGTCTTTAGCAAGAATAAAGTTTTGCTTACCGCGCTCAGTTGTCACTTGTACCAATTGATATTCAATTTCGGCATGCAACGCAACGGCTTGGTTAGCTGGTAATGTCCAAGGTGTAGTGGTCCAGATCACAATATCTGTTGGATCTTGAACTTCTACGTTTAAGCGGGCACTTAAATCTTTTAGATCGACAACGCCAAAACCAACATCAATTGCGTCAGATTTTTTATCTTCGTATTCGACTTCTGCTTCAGCAAGAGCTGAACCACAGTCCATACACCAGTTCACTGGCTTTAAGCCTGGCTGGATATGGCCATTTTTCTGGATGAGACCTAGAGCACGAACGATATCGGCTTCTTGTTTGTAATTCATGGTGAGATAAGGATTATCCCAATCACCTAAAATACCAAGACGTTTAAAGTCAGTACGCTGTAAATCAATTTGTTTTAGCGCATATTCACGGCAAAGTTTACGGAAAGTTGCTGCGTCAACTTTTTCGCCCACTTTACCCACTTTTTCTTCGACTTTTAGTTCGATTGGCAAACCGTGACAGTCCCAACCTGGAACATATGGTGCATCAAAACCTGAAAGCGTACGGCTTTTTACAATAACGTCTTTGAGTACTTTATTGACCGCGTGACCCAAGTGAATTGTACCGTTCGCATATGGAGGGCCATCATGCAAAATATATTTTTTCTTGCCAATACGCGATGCACGAATCTGCTGATAAATGTTGTCGGTATACCACTCTTCTAACCATTTCACTTCACGTACTGCCAAATTTGCTTTCATTGCAAATTGAGTATCCGGCAGGTTTAGCGTGGCTTTGTAGTCCACTGCATTCTCAGGAGTTTGCTTATCGCTCATGCAAGTTTTCTTCCAGTTTAATCAGCTTGGGAGCTGACATGTTTTACAATCAAAATTCGAATTAAAAAGGAAATTGTGTCGTGTCGTTACGATATTGTCGTAACTGTTGCACGTCATTATCAATTCCTGCCTTAAGTGCCTCAAGCGAAGGGTAGTTCAATTCACCATGAAGATAGTGAAGAAAAGTCACCCGCATAAATAAGCCATACAGATTAGCAGAAACATCAGGGAAATGTACTTCTAATCTCCATTCTGGATGTTCTTGCTGAATGGCGGGACGTGTACCGACATGACCTGCGCCATAGAGGCTATTTTCATGATATCCGGCAATTCCCGGTTTCTCTGGTGTTTCTTGGCGTACTTTTTCAGTGAGTGAAGTTGTTTCGCAAATGACTTCAACGCCATAAATACCGTTTAAACAAGGTTTGTGGCGGTTGAGACGAACATTAATGGTTGGAAAATCAAGAGTTCGTCCAATTTGGTCGCCATATTGGACACGTCCAGTAATACTGTACGGACGGCCTAATAATTTAGCTGCTAAAGCGAGATTACCCACTTGAAGTACTTGGCGAATACGGGTTGAACTTACGCGTTCACCTTCAAGTTCAATGGTATGTAAATTTGTGACTTGGAAGCCATAATCTTTTAAAAATTCACTGTTGCCTTGGCGGTCTTTACCGAAATGAAAGTCATCCCCTAAAACTAATGATTGGGCATTTAATTTATTTTTTAATAAATCTGCGAAGGCAGATGCGCTCATGCTACGAAAATGTTCATCAAATTTAGCAACCGCAATATAGTCAACGCCAAGCTCAGCTAGGTATTCAACTTTTTCCCGTAGTGAATTAATACGAGGAGGTGCATCATAACCTTTAAAGAACTCAAGAGGTTGTGGCTCAAAAATCATGACCAAAGTTTTTAAGCCTTGTGCTGCAGCAATTTTTTTGAGTTGAGCAATCATCGCTTGGTGGCCTAAATGGACACCATCAAAATTACCAATAGTCACCGCTGTTTGAGGTAACTGAAAATTGGGCGATAACGCATTGAGACGAAGCAGTTTCATGAACTTAAAATATGGCTATTTTTGCAAGGGCTATATATTGCCATAATCTCACAGATTCGTCTTGTTGTTGTGTTTTTACTCAGTTATTTTTCAAAATGAATATCTATATATTTAAAATACTGATGAATTAAATAAAAATAAATCAATTTTTCTTATTATTGGTTTGCTCTACTATGTCTTTATCCACTCTTTGATTAGAGAACTAAGATGAAAAAACCCTTTTATCAATTAAATCAAAGCAAAGATGTTATACGACATTTTACCCCAAATTGGTTTACAGCGACTATGGGTACTGGCGTGGGGAGTATGATTTTAATCCAGCTACCATTTGCTCAATCATTTTTATTCACACTAGCAACTTTGTTATGGCAATTTAATATTATTTTGTTCAGTGTTTTTTCAGTTCTTTATTTATTGCGGTGGTTTCTTTTCCCTCATGAAGCGAAGCAAATATTTAATCATCCAAATATGAGCTTGTTTTTAGGGGCTATCCCGATGGGGCTCGCAACGATATTAAATGGTTTTTTAAGCTTCGGTGTCGGGCTTTACGGTGAAGTGGCTATCCATATTGCTCAAGCTTTATGGTACATCGATGTCTTTTTAGCATTGGCCATTGCGTGGATCGTGCCATTTTGTATGTTTAGTCGTCAGAACCATCAGCTACATACGATGACTGCAATCTGGCTTTTACCTGTGGTTGCCTGTGAAGTAGCAGCAAGTTCTGCCGGCATGTTGGTTGCACATTTACCAGCAGATATGCATAGCTTTCATTTATTAATGGCTGGCTATGTACTTTGGGGAATCTCTGTTTTACCAGCATTCGCTATTCTGACAATTTTAATGCTGCGTATGGCTTTGCATCAGCTACCTGAAAAAGAAGTCGCTATTTCTAGCTGGCTCTCTTTAGGCCCGATTGGTACAGGTGCATTAGGTTTATTGTTATTAGGGCAGCAGGCACAAAGAGTGGCGCCAAACGTAGGATTTCACCAATTTGCGAATGTCTTTCAAGCTTTAGGAGTTGTAGGTAGTCTCGTGCTTTTAGGTTTTGGGTTATGGTGGCTTGGTCTTGCGATTTTAACAACGCTTCGTCACGCAAAGACAGGTATTCCATTTAACTTGGGCTGGTGGGGCTTAACCTTTCCATTAGGTGTATTTATTCTCGCACTATTTAATTTAGGACATCAGGTTGAAATTGTATTCTTACAATACGTTGCTGTCGCATTGAGTATTCTGTTATTGACGATGTGGGGCGTTGTAATGAAGAAAACGCTAGCAGGAGCATATAGTGGTCAACTGTTTTTTTCTCCATGCTTAATCGCTTTACAACAAAAAGTGCAGTAATGATGAAAAGGTGCAAAAAGCTTTTGCACCTGATTTATACTTATTTTCTAACTTATTTAATTTTGATTTGAGCTTTTTGAATGAACACTGATATTGCTTTAATTATGGCACTTCCTAATGAATCTAAAGGTTTGTTTGAACAGGCAGGTGTTGAAGTCCATTACAGTGGTATTGGTAAGATTAATGCTGCCTTTAAAGCATTTGAGGTTATTCAAAAAACTGGCTGTAAAACTTTAATTAATCTAGGTACAGCTGGAAGCTCTGCGTTTAATCGACATGATTTAGTCGAAGTAAAAACTTTTGTACAACGGGATATGGATGTTTCACCCCTAGGTTTTGAAGTAGGTGTAACGCCGTTAGATGATCATTTGGCGGCAGAGATTCATCTTCAATCACATTTTGCTGATTTGCCAAAAGCAGTATGTGGAACAGGTGATTCATTTGAAACAGGTCAGCCAAAAGTAGCTTGTGATGTGGTTGATATGGAAGGCTATGCTTTAGCTAAAGTGTGCCATAAGTTAGGTGTACGATTAATTTCTGTGAAGTATATTACTGATGGGGCAGATGACACTGCACATTTGGATTGGGAAGAAAATTTATTGTTAGGCGCTCAGAAACTCCTAGCTCTTTATCAAAACCATTTCTAAAAAAAGATCGGCAAATTTGCCGATCTTTTTTTGTTTTAACGAGGCAATACGCCGTATAGCATCATATGTACCGTATGCTCAATCGAACGCTGGAACATACTGCGGTTACGAAGCGTTTTACCGGTCACCATTTCCATTTGAGTTGCAAAATCTGCATAGTTTTGCGTAAGGCCCCAAATATTGAGTATTAATAACTCAGGGTCGATATCTGGGGAAATCTTTCCTTCTTCTTGCCAAGTCTGAATGACTTTAGCTTTGCGTTTAAATAGCTTTTTCAAAGGCCCTTTCAGTATAGGCAAAATATGTGGAGCGCCTTGAATAATTTCTAGTGCAAACAATCTAGATGCTTTCGGTTGGCTACGAGACAGTTCGATTTTTTGAATTAAATAGTGAGATAAGGCTTCGGCTGGTTCTAATTCAGCTTCTAAAGTTTGTAAGGGGGCCAACCATTTTTGTAAAACGGTTGTGAGCACTTCTACATATAAAGACTCTTTATTTTCATAGTAATAGAAAATATTCGACTTATGCATGTCGGCGAGTTGGGCAATTTCATCCAGACTTGCGCCACTAAACCCATAGACTGAAAATACGTCAAGGGCGGCAGCAAGAAGCTGATTGCGCTTTTGGGTACTCTTTTTTTGTTCCATCTGCTGCATAATTAAAAAAATAATATTCCCATTGTAAGGGAAATTGTTTGATTTGTGCACAGGTGTCTTGCTTTTTTAATCAAAAAACGGCTACTTATTTGTGTAATAGATATACTATTGTGCAAAAAATAGAGAGATTCACTAGTTTATTGTTATTCTTAAAAATATTTTTTAAATTTCGCCCTAAAAAAGAGCAATAAAACAGCAGTTTTATTGCTCGTAAATTGGGCATTTTTCGGTTGAACAGTTCTCATTACTCATCGCAACCTTAAGTTGCCAAAACCGCATCGAGTACTTGTTGCTCAAGTTGAGCAAAAGTAATGCTCTTTTTACGCGGGCGTGGCAAATTAACTTGGAAACTTTGAGCAATCTTGCCCTTATCTAATAAGATAATACGGTCAGCTAATTGCACTGCTTCACTCACATCGTGTGTGACCAAAATTGCAGTAAAGCCTTGCTCCTTCCACAAGCGCTCAATCAAGCTTTGCATCTCAAGCCGAGTTAGAGCATCTAATGCACCCAAAGGTTCGTCTAGCAACAATATGCGTGGAGTATGTGATAGTGCACGGGCTAGGGCTGTACGCTGACGTTGACCACCTGAGAGCTGGGAAGGCCATTGTCCCGCTTTTTCTTTTAAACCTACTTTTTCTAATAATTCTTCTGCCAAAGCATGTTGTGATTTTGGTAGCCCAAGTTGAACATTTTGAAGAATATTTCTCCAAGGAAGTAAACGAGGATCTTGGAACATTACTCGAATATCATCGTTCGTAATGCCTTCACGTAAATGTCGGGCAGATTTAAATTTGATTTCCCCAAAGCTGGCTTTTTCAAGTTGAGCAATTAAACGGAGTAACGTACTTTTGCCACAACCACTTCGGCCAACAATTGCTAAAAACTCACCCGGCTGGATGTGTAGGTCAAGATCTTCGAGGACCTTTACCTCACCATAAAATTTATAAAGTTGCTCAATCAGAATCTCTGCTCCTAATACAGGTTCTTGAGATTCTGTTGGTTCTTCCGGAATGAGCTGCACTTCATTCTGATTAATATTTAAATTCAGATTTGTCATGTTCTAAGCTCCCTTATTTCTGATATCCAGAGTGCCAACGTAGTAAATAGCGTTCCAAAAGCTGTGCTAAAACATCTGCCAGTTTGCCTAGTAAGGCGTACAGAAGAATACCGACCAGAACTACATCCGTTTGTAAAAACTCACGTGCATTCATGGTCATATAACCAATACCTGCTTGAGCTGAAATGGTTTCAGCAACAATAAGCAATACCCAAACCAAACCTAAAGCAAAGCGTAAACCCACTAAAATAGAAGGCATCGCACCCGGCAAAATAATTTCTTTGTAAAGCTGCCAACGTGAAAGTCCGTAGCTTTTACCCATCTCAATCAATTGAGGGTCAACTGACCGAATACCGTGATAGGTGTTGATATAGATAGGGAAGAAAACACCTACGGCGACTAAAAATAATTTCGCTGTTTCATCAATCCCGAACCACAAGATGACAAGTGGGATAAGTGCTAAGGCTGGGATGTTACGAATCATTTGTAAGGTTGTGTCGAGCAGGGTAGAGGCGAAACGCGAAGACCCGTTGAGTAGACCTAATAACAAACCTAAACCGCCGCCTATCAGAAGGCCAAGCAGTGCACGACCAGCACTGACTTTAACGTGCTGCCAGAGTTCGCCACTCACCAGTAGATGCCAAAAAGCGGAAACTACAGCAGTAGGTGCGGGTAAAATACGGCTTTCTAAAAGACCCGAACTTGAGGCAATTTGCCAAACAACCAATAGAAGAATAGGGAAAATCCAAGGCAGCAAACGCTGCCCGATTTGTTTTGTTCCACGTGAAACAACACTTTCAGCTTTGCTCATGCAGGCTCCTTGACGGAACTATTTAGCTTCTTCTCGTCTGGAACATAATTGTTGGCAATAATTTCACCGAATGGACCGGTTAAATTTGGCTGAGCAAGTTTAGCGCGAGTTTCAATTGGTAATAACGGGAATACTAACTCTGCAAAACGAATTGATTCTTCAAGGTGTGGATAGCCTGAGAAAATGAAAGTATCAATACCTAAATCAGCATATTCCTGAATACGGGCAGCAACGGTTTCAGGATCGCCTACAAGTGCTGTACCTGCACCACCACGAACTAAACCAATACCAGCCCAAAGGTTTGGAGATACTTCTAGTTTGTCTCGATTACCGCCGTGGAGAGCCGCCATACGTTGTTGGCCTACAGAGTCCATTTGTGCAAATTTTTTCTGTGCGGCAGCAATAGTCGCATCATCAAGATATTGGATAAGCTCGTTCGCTGCTGCCCAAGCTTGTTCGTTGGTTTCACGAACAATCACATGCAAGCGAATACCATAAGTTAATTTACGGCCTTTAGCCTCAGCTTTGGCACGAACATGTTCGATCTTTTGTTTTACGGCTTCAGGTGGTTCACCCCACGTAAGGTAAGTATCGACTTGCTCAGCAGCCAAATCGACAGCGACGTCTGAAGAGCCCCCGAACCAAAGTGGTGGGTAAGGCTTTTGAACAGGTGGGTAAAGTAGTTTTGCATCATCCACTTGTAAACGTTCACCGTGGAATGTAAAAGCTTCACCTGTATGTGAGCGTGTCAAAATCTCACGCCAGATTTTTACGTATTCATTGGCAGTTTGATAACGCGTTGAGTGATCTTCATATAAGCCATCACCGCGTAATTCAGCCTCATCACCACCAGTCACTAAGTTGAGTAACACACGGCCATTCGACAAACGGTCAAACGTTGCAGCCATACGTGCTGCCAAAGCTGGTGTGGTTACCCCTGGTCGTAATGCAACTAAAAATTTAAGGTGTTGAGTTGCATCAATTAGGCTAGCCGCCGTAATCCAAGGATCTTCACATGAACGACCTGTTGGAATAAGTACACCTTCGTAACCTAAATTATCTACTGCCACAGCAATTTGCTTCATATAGGCATGGTCAACCTGACGAGCGCCTTTACTTGTACCTAAATAGCGACTATCACCGTGGGTAGGAATAAACCAGAAAATTTTCATGTGCATTACCTATATATCTATTGAAATTACTTGGCGCCCCAAACAGCTTGTTTAATGCTGATTGGTTTAGGGATGATGCCTTGTTGAGTAAAAATGTCTGCGAGTTGCTGCTGCTCAGCAATCACTTTACTGCTGAGTGGAGCTGCTGATGAAGGACGAGGACGGCGTTTAATAAATAAGTCACTGGTCGCAGGTTTCAGTCCTGTGCTTTGGCCAATGGCTGTTGCCGTTTCTGCTTGATGGCTTTGAATCCATTTGTCAGCTTGATTGATTTGTTTGATGAGCCCTGAAACAGATTTAGGATGTTGTTTAACAAAATTTGGAGCTGCTAAATAAAATGTATAGTTCGGGCTTAAGCCTTTACCCGATGCAAGAACACGAGCTTGATCTTCTAGTTGTGCTGAAGCGAAGTAAGGGTCCCAAATGGCCCATGCATCAACGGCACCTTTTTGAAATGCTGCGCGAGCATCGGCAGGGGTAAGCCAGATGGGAGTAATATCGCTCCAGTTTAGGCCTGCTTTACGTACGGCTTGTACCAGTAAGTAATGTGAACTCGAACCTTTTTGTAGTGCAATGCGTTTACCTTTAAGGTCTTTCAGCTGTTTGAGCTGTGAGTTTTTAGGAACCAAAATTGCCGATGCTAGCGGTTTAGCCGCTTCATAGGCAATGTAATACAAAGGCTTGCCAGCCGCTTGTGCGTAGACAGGAGGTGTATCTCCAGTAACGCCTACATCAAGTGAACCGACAGCTAAAGCTTCTAAAATTTGTGGACCAGCAGGGAACTCGTTCCAAGTAACTTTGGCATTTGGAAATTCTTGTTCAAATAATTTTTGTTGTTTGGCAATTGCAAAGTTAATCGAGCTTTTTTGAAAACCAATACGAAGTTCTTTGACAGTTGGGTCAATCGCCCAAGCGGGTGCGGCAATTGTTAAACCTAATACAGTGACTACACTGAGGCGCTTAATTAATTGTGTCCACTGATTCTTACTAAATAATGACTGATGTTGCATATTGATATCCTTGTTCCCCTTGAGGTCAGGCACAGCATTTATATGATTATTTAAGCTGTGCCCAAGCTGGGTTTATTTCAGTTTTAAAATGGCGTCTTGAATAGTGAGCTTGTTAGGAATGAGCTTTTGCGCATAAAAAGCATTAGCTACTTGTTGTTGTTCTTGTACCACCTTGTCAGAGATTGGCTGAACTCCAAAATCCATACGTGAAATGGAAGTTTTGAGTACATCAAACTCAAGTGCGGTAGGTTTTTCGAGTAATTTGGCAGCTTCATCCTGATGTGAACTTACCCACTCAGTGGTCTGGTTAAGTGTCTGTACAACAGTGTTGAGTACTTTCGGATTATTTTCTGCAAATTTACGGTCAGCTAAATAGAACTGATGATTACTCACCAAGTTTTCGCCTGTTGCTAAAACTCGGGCCTGAATTTGATGTTCAGCCGCTGCAAAGAACGGGTCCCAAATCACCCATGCATCGACAGCACCTTTTTCAAAGGCAGCACGAGCGTCTGATGGCGGTAAATAAACTGGTTGAATATCACTTAAGCTTAAGTTGTTGGCTTCTAAAACTTTTAACAATAGGTAATGAACATTCGAGCCTTTGTTAAGAGCAACACGTTTGCCTTTTAAATCTTTAATAGATTGGATTGGAGAGTCTTTTTGTACCAATAGTGCTTCAGCTTTTGGCGCAGCAGGTTGGTTTGCGACATAGACTAAATTTGGATTGGCAGCCTGAGCAAAGATCGGTGGTGCTTCACCTGCTTCACCGAGTGAAACACTTCCTACGTTTAAGCCTTCAAGCAATTGAGGGCCAGCAGGGAACTCAACCCATTTCACTTGCACGCCTTGTTCTTTTAATGCTTTTTCTAAGTCACCACGAGCCTTTAAAATAGGAAGAATCCCATATTTTTGATAGCCGATATTTAAGGTTGTGGTGGCTTGTTCCTCTTTTTTGGCACAACCACTTAACATCATCACTCCTGCAAGGCTGGCCGCGATGACTGAATATTTTGCCCATGAAGTGGTGTTGAAAAGTGCCATGAGATTTCGTACTCCCCGAAAGAGAAAAAGAAAAAAAATAATTGGATGAGCAGATACCCTAAATGGATTTTTATTTCAGAAAAAATAAGTATTCGGTCTTTATTTATGCAAAAAAAAGCTAAACACAATAGGCTATAAACTTATGCGAAAAAATGATTTATCTATTAGAAATATATTTAAAGAATTTTGATTAAGTTGATGTAAATAAAATAAAAAATATTAAAACCTTAAAAAATTAGATTTAAAAAAAGTACAACCATAAGTTAATCGTGTTTACGGTTGTACTTTTTGAACTAAGCTTATCTAAAATAAGAATATCTTAAAAATAGTAAAGGCTAGGGAAGCAGTTTCTTAAAGACTAAAGAATTTCTCTGATAGTTATAGAGTGCTTGACGAGCATTTGGTAAGTCATCAACAGTAACTTGATGGAAACCGTGTTCTAAGAACCAGTGAGCGGTACGGGTGGTTAAAACAAATAATTGACGAATACCTTGTTCTTTTGCCTTTTCTTCAAGGAATTGCAAAATCTGGCTACCACGGTTCGATTTACGATAACTTGGGTGTACTGCGACGCAGGCAATTTCTGCTGAACGTGTTTCATTAAATTCTGTTGGAATTGGATAAAGTGCAGCACACGCTAGAATCGTACCATCGCGTTCAATGACAGCGAACTGGCTAATCTCTTGCTCTAAACGTTCACGCGAACGATACACTAAGATACCTTCTTCTTCTAATGGACGTAATAAATTCATTAAACCGCCCACATCTTGAATGTTGGCCATGCGAACTTCTTCATAATGCGCATCGGTAATCATGGTACCGATACCATCTCGAGTAAATAACTCTTCGAGAAGGGCGCCATCATAGGCATAAGAAATAAGATGAACGCGGTGTACGCCTGATAAAGATGCTTTTTTTGCCTGTTGCAAATGCAAAGTGAGTGTTGGGCTAATGGTTTGGTATTGTTGAATATAGTAGTCCAGTTGATGTGGGCTTAATTCACGTAATATTTGCTCATCTTCATTCAACAATCCTTGTTGCTCACCTAGAAAAATGAGTTTATCTGCTTTTAAGTAAGTTGCTGTTTTAGTTGCAACTTCTTCAGCTCTTAAGTTAAAAACCTCACCTGTAGTGGAGTAACCCGTTGGCCCTAGCAATACAATATTATGGTTGTCGAGGTGTCGATCAATCGCATCTGTATCGATAGAACGAACTTCACCTGTAAGCTGGAAATCCATGCCATCACGAATGCCATAAGGTTTAGCAGTCACAAAATTACCTGATACCACATCTATGCGAGCGCCGTACATTGGCGAGTTTGCTAAGCCCATAGAAAGCAATGCTTCGATTTCTAGGCGGATAGAACCTACAGCACTCATGACACAGCTTAAAGATTCGCGTGTGGTAATACGGCTGTTGTCATAAAAAGGAGTTTCGATTCCTTTTTCTTTAAGATTTTGATTAATTTGCGGACGTGCGCCGTACACGAGAATTAAGCGAATACCAAGAGAATGCAATAAAGCAATGTCGTGAATGATATGTTCAAAATTAGGATGACGGACTGCTTCACCACCAAACATCAACACAAATGTTTTATCGCGGTGAGCATTAATGTAGGGCGCTGAGTGTCGAAACCAGTGTACATAATGCTGGGTGTTATTATGTGACTTACTTACAGGCTTACTTGACATACCGATCTCGAATCAACAGCAAAAAGATATAAAGATGATTCTAAACAAAAAAGATTAAAGCCGCATGTTTTAGATAAAAAAACACCCAAATTGAAATTTGGGTGCTTAAAAAGTTTTAAATTAGTAAACCACTCTAATGATTTTATGACTTTGTTCATTCACCAGTACATAATTTCCATTCACTTTATACCATTTTTGGTAACGACCTGGTTTAGTCAATTTTTGATGTTGACGATAGTCGATCACGTAACGTGAATGTCGATACTCATGCGGTACAACCTGGCCTACTCGCCACGCATTGCGATGATCATCTTTTTTAATCACTTTAACTGTTTTTACTTCATGGTTTTGGTAATTGCCATGATGATTATGATCGTTTGGTGCTGCCATGGCTGTTGTTGCAACTAAACCACTAAGAGAAAGAACAATCGCTGTTGTTAATTTTTTCATTGTAAACCTCGAATGATGAGTTAAATTTCAATAATTAAAGATTAGTGAACAATTGCAGATAAATCGTGGAGGCCAAGAAGAATAAATGTGAAAACTCTCTATGAAATAAGAAGAAATTAAGAAAATTCATCATTTAAGAATATAAAAAATCTTTTATTTTTAAGTTAGATAAGCAATAAAAAAGGATAAAACCGAGAGGCTTTATCCTTTTTATTCAGCGATAGCGAGGGTCTATCGCCTTAAAAACCACGAATACTCACAATGCTATTAGAATCTGTGTCGACTAAAATATAGTCATTATTGATTTTGTACCATTGCTGATTACGACCTGGTTTAGGCAAGTTACTATCTTTATAGTCGACTTTATAGCCATTACCACGATAGTGCTGTGGCATAACATAGCCAGGCTGCCAGCGATGTTGTTTTAAGCGTTCAAAGCCACGCTCTTCGCGCATACGGCGTTCGTCACGGATACGATCATCATCATGATCACGTCCAAATCCTGGTCCACGATCATTCCACTCACCACGTGGACCTCCACCTTTAGGACCTTTTGGGCCATGGCCTCGGTCAAAAGGAGGATCAGCAAAGCTCGCCATACTTGTGGTTAGTACGGTTATGCAAAGGGCTAAGATGGTGAACAACTTTTTCATGATGCATCCTCGTTTACATCTGATGTCTCTCATGTTGAATACTCTACGCGCAAAATGCAGAGAAACTGTGAAGATCATTTAATGGTTCAATTAAAATTACGGATAGATCAAGGGTTTTTATCAATAATAAAAAAGGCTTGTATATCTTTTTAGGTATAGGCAAGCCAGATTTGATGATTGGCCGTAATTAAATTTAACTTTTCATCTTTAACTTTTTAATCCTGTGCATCAATACTTTGACCATTGAGTGCCAAGCTGTCTTCACCCATTAAATAGAGGTAAGCAGGCAAGATTGACTCAGGTGTAGGTAGTGTCTTCGGATCTTCTTGTGGGTAGGCTTTCGCACGCATTGCAGTACGTGTTGCGCCTGGGTTAATGCAGTTAAAGCGGATATTTGGATAACTATTTTCCGCTGCAAAAATTTTACTCACTGCTTCAATTGCAATTTTGGAGACAGAATATGCGCCCCATAAAGCTCGTGCTTCACGGCCTACACCTGAGCTGGTAAATACAACAGAGGCGTTTTCTGACTTTTGCAAAAGTGGTAATAGAGCTTGAGTGAGGGCAAAAGGAGCACGTAGGTTAACTGCCATCACGTCATCCCATACTTCTGTTGGGTAATGTGCTAGCTCTACACGTTCACCTAAAATACCCGCATTATGCAAAATACCGTCTAAACGTCCAAACTGCTTTTCGAGCGTATCGACTAAAAAGTCATAATCACGGTCAGACGCACTTGAAAGTTGTAGCGGTAAAATCGCGGGTTGCGGTGCACCTAGACTTTCAATTTCATCATAAATAACTTCAAGTTTGTTTAAGGTTCTACCATGCAGGACAACGGTTGCACCATGTAGGGCATAACTTAGAGCCGCAGCTCGCCCAATTCCATCACCAGCACCGGTAATTAAAATAATTCGATCTTTGAGTAGATCCGGACGAGGTTGGTATTCTGAATATTTCATTGGTAAACCTCCTTCTTTTTATATTGATAAAACGAATAGCCGTTAAAAAAGTCTATAAAACTCTGATGTTAACTTATCATACGCTGATTTTCCTGTAGAGCAGGAAGCTTTTGACGTAACATATCGTGTAATTCTGTCACTGTATTTACAATCGAATCGGCCTGCCATGATGCTAAATCATCACGGTGTTCGATAGGTAAATAGCCATAAGCTGCCAAGATGGTATACATATCGGCATTGCGTCCAGCATCAATATCACGAGGGTGGTCGCCCACATAAATAATTTGATCTGCTGGGATATTTAACTGTTTAGCAGCCAAATACATTGGTTCAGGATCTGGCTTGGTTTTACTGACATCTTCAGGACATACCAAAACTGCACAGCGTTCGGTCAGATTTAACTTTTCTAAAAGAGATTCACTTAATCCGCGTGGTTTATTGGTCACAATACCCCATGGAATTTGCTGAGCTTCTAACTCTTCTAAAAGTGGATACATGCCTTCAAACAGATCTGTATCAACTACAATATTATTGCCGTACAGATCTAAAAAGTTTTGACGATGTGCCAAGAATATTGGGTTGGCCACATCTAGCTCTGGATAGACCAATTTCACCATCGCACGTGCACCTTCAGAAACCTGAGTGCGAATAAGATCGGCTTCTACAACAGGGCGTCTTGCATCACGGCACATTTGCTGAATAATACGAATGAAATCCGCAGCTGTATCGATAAGCGTACCGTCTAAATCAAATAAAACAGCTTTCATCATGCACCTGTATTAATCGTATGAACCATATAGTTAACGTCAACATTTGGCGCTAACCAGTAATGCTTGGTCAGTGGGTTGTAATGTAGTCCAGTCATTTCTTTTAATGTAAGGCCTGCATTACGAATATCATGTGCCATTTCAGATGGTCGAATAAATTTATGATAATCATGCGTACCTTTTGGCAACATACGTAGGACGTACTCTGCACCGATAATGGCAAATAAATAAGATTTTGGGTTACGGTTAATGGTCGAGAAGAACACATGGCCGCCCGGTTTAACCAGAGCCTGACAAGCTTTTACAATAGATGCCGGATCTGGAACGTGTTCCATCATTTCCATACAAGTCACCACGTCATATTGACCAGCCTGTTCTTGTGCTAATTCCTCTACAGGAATTTGACGATATTCAATATTTTGAACATTTTCTTGCTGGGCATGTAAACGGCCGACAGCTAGAGGTGCTTCACCCATATCGATACCTAATACATCTGCGCCACGACGTGCCATGCTTTCGGCCAAGATACCGCCACCACAGCCGACATCAAGTACTTTTTTACCAGCGAGACCGCCTGCACGTTCATCAATCCAGTTAAGACGTAGTGGATTGATCTGGTGAAGTGGGCGAAATTCAGAATGTTGATCCCACCATTTGGCAGCAAGTGCTTCAAACTTTGCGATTTCTTGTAAATCAACATTCAATTGCGACATGGTGCTACCTCTAAACTTGAGTTATCTTTTTGGATGTAGTTCGCCGTTAGTGTAGCGATTATTGGGAAAAAAGCGATAAACCCAATAAAAAACTTCACAGAAGCAAAACGAATTTAGCATATTTGTTTTATATTTAGGGCATAAGCTAATGCATAACAACTTAGAGGAAAAGCTGTAGCAATGAAAAAATTGGTTTTGGGTGGTTTGAGTGCAGCAATTATGGCCGTATCGGGTGGTGCAATGGCAGCAGATTTTGTTGCTGGTAAAGACTACACCGTGATTGCCAATCCAGGCAAAGTGGAAGTTCCGGGGAAAATCGAAGTTCGAGAGTTCTTTTGGTATGGATGCCCACACTGTTTTAAACTTGAACCGCATATGCAAACGTGGTTAAAACAGATTCCTAAAGATGTACGTTTTGTACGTACACCTGCTGCAATGAATAAAATGTGGGAACAAGGGGCGCGTACGTATTATACATCTGAGGCATTAGGTGTACGTAAACGTACGCATTTACCACTATTCCATGCGATTCAAGTAAACGGTCAACAAATTTTTGATCAGGCTTCTGCTGCGAAATTCTTTACTCGTTATGGCGTACCTGAGCAGAAATTTAATAGTACTTACAACTCGTTTGCTGTGACTGCAAAAGTTGCCGAGTCAAATAAACTTGCTCAACAGTACCAATTAACAGGCGTACCTGCAGTTGTCGTGAATGGTAAATATGTTGTGCAGGGTGAAGATGGTAAAGTCACTCAAGTTCTTAATTATTTAATTGAGAAAGAACGTAAAGCAAAATAAGTTGTTTAGGCTTTACTTCAAAAAAATGGGCTTCATGTGAAGCCCATTTTTATATTTAATTTATCGTTAATTATCACGAAATAATTCAATTAATTTTGCTGATTTTCATCTTCAATCTGAAAATTTAAAACATCAAAATTAGCTGTTTGAGTCGGCAGTGATAATGCCTGATTAATATATAAATTAATTAATTTTTGGCGAGAACCAATCGAACGTTGGTAATAAGTAGAATTTAAAAGCAGTGATGCACCGTAAGTCAGTGACCAGATATAAGACAAATAATCACGAATCGACATATCATAATTCAATGATTTTAAATAATTTTCGGTAATATCTTTAATTGCTAAAATACGCTGTTGGCGAATTTCATAAAGCTCTTCGAAAAGATGTTTCAACTTAGACTCTGTCATCGTCAGATTTTCTTCAAGTTGATGCAATAGAATCGTTTTCCCTGGTGCAAGCAAATGGTGAAGCATGTAATGAGGAGCATACTCTTTGAAATCTGTATTATATTTTTTAGAAATTTCTAAAATTTGCTTTTCATTTTGAATAATGAGCTCAAGCAGAAGCTCATTTTTACTTCTAAAATGCTTATAAAGGGTGCCTTTAGCAATATCTAGCTCGGCCACTAACTCATCTAGAGTAATTTCCTGATTGTTTTCTAATAACAACTTTTCTGCCACGCTCAGAATTTTTTCTTTACGCATCAAAAACTGTGTATGACGATCAAGATTCATAGGTATTCCCACACCAGTTTGGCCTAACTAATAGTTTACTTCCTGTAAAAAGAAAAAGACTTTTCTCGAAATTTTTAGCCCTTTTCTTTCTCTCTTTACGTATTACCACATAACCTGTTTTTTGTCATTTGCCGCTTCTACCGTTCCCAGTTTGCAATCCCTCTAAAGAGTAGGCGAACTTGTGTAGAAGCATTTTCAATAAAAGCAGTTTGTTGCAGCTTGAGCTGTTCACCTTGATATTGTTTCGATAGGTTGAGCCACGTCATTGCCCATGTAAATGACATATTAGTCAAAATGGTAGATAAGACATTTAAGTCTTGAGGATTTTGAATATGTTTAAAATTTTCGAGTTTCGTAAGATCAGTTGTGAGATCTTCAATCAAAAATTCGATTTCTCGGGCAATGGCTGCACGAACTGTTTCTGAGCCTCCCCAACGTTCAGCAATCATAAATTGCCACTGTTTAGGGCTATGATTTACTGCCTGCACAAATAGCTCAATACTGGTCTGGGTTTTAGCAGATTTATGTTGTAAATAACTTTGTCCAAGTTGATGTAAGACGCTTTTTAAATGTAAGGCAACTTGATCGACCAGTTCCTTGCCGAGTTCGTCCATGTCTTGAAAATGACGGTAGAACGCTGTCGGTACCAAACCTACTTCACGTGCAACTTCACGCAAACTGATACTACTGAACGAACGCCCAGACGTGCTTAGATGCAAGGCTGCATCGAGAAGTGCCTGACGACTTTGCTGTTTTCGTTCATCCCGTATCGACATTAAAAGAACCTATTTAAACCGTGAGCCAAAGTCTAACAAAAAAGAGCAAACTTTCATAAAAAAAATAGTGAACAAGTGTTGACTGAGTGAACAGTTATAAATATAGTGTACATATGTTCACTATACGAACATGTGTTCACTCAAATAAATAGCCAGAAACAAAAGAGGAACGTATGAACGCAACACTTAGCTATCAGCCACATTGGGTTCGAGAAGATTTCGTTGATTTTGTCTTGCAGAAAATTAACGTGACTTGGGCGTGGAAAAGGGTACTTGCAGAAGTTACTGCAGTTCAGCCACTGCATACCGATATGGTGCTCATTAGACTTAAACCGAATCGTAATTTTAATTTCGATCAGGTTCGAGCGGGTCAAAGTATCCTGCTGACTTTACTTATCGATGGCGTTTACCAACAACGTAGTTACTCGATTATTGAAGTGACAACGCAAGGTGAAATTGCTTTAGGCATTAAAGTACAAGGTTTGGTGTCTCGTGCAGCTCAACTATTACATGTGGGCGAGTGTGTTGAGATTTCACAGCCACAAGGTGATTTTATTTTGCACCAAGGCCGGCATCCTGCAATTTTGATTGCGTCAGGAAGTGGCATTACTGCAATTTATTCACTCTTGCAGCAAGCTTTGAAACAGCAGCTTGAACAAATTCATGTCATTTATTTTAATCGTGCGAAAATTTTTCATGCTGAATTAAAAGCTTTGGCAGAACAGCACCCACAGCTTCAATATCACTTTTTTAATACTACCGAGCAAAAACAGCATTTAACTGAAAGCTTACTGCAAAAGCTGGTTCCAGATTTTGAGCAGACAGCAACTTATGTTTGTGGTCATCATGGCATGATGCAGAAAGCCAATGAAATTTATGCACAAAAAGGTGCTCAGTCGCAGCTTCATCAAGAGTATTTTCAGCCACTTCAAGTGACTGGTACACATGCAGCACAGCCTGTTATTTTCCGCCGTGCTCAACACGAGTTTTTAGCTGAAACAAATTTACTGAGCAGTGCAGAGCAAGCTGGTTTACGCCCACAACATGGTTGCCGTATGGGTGTCTGCAATAAATGCAGCTGTACCAAGGTAAGCGGAGTTACTCAAAACCTGTTAACTGGTGAAATTGAAGATCAACCGAACCGCCCAATTAAACTATGCGTGAGCCAGGCATTAAGCCCAGTCACAATTGATCTATAAAAAGAATTAAAGAGGATTAACCCTATGAATATGGCATTAGAATTTTCTACTGTTTCTAAATCTGCTCATTTAACACCTGAACAGACTGAAGAGTTTGGTCGCCGTGTTGAGCAGATTCGTCAAGACGTTATGCAAAGTCTTGGTGAGCAAGATGCAAAATATATCTACAAAGTACGTAATTTTGTTCGATATACCGAAATCGCATCGCGTGGCATGTTGATGTTTGGTGGTTGGATTCCGCCAGTCTGGCTACTAGGCACAGGCTTATTAGGTATTTCTAAAATTGTAGAAAACATGGAACTTGGTCATAACGTCATGCACGGTCAGTTTGACTGGTTAAATGAACCAAGTCTGAACGGTAATACTTACGATTGGGATACCATTGCATCGGGTGATGACTGGCGTGAAACACATAACTATGTGCACCACACCTATACCAATATTGTCGGTAAAGACCATGATGTCGGTTATGGCATTTTGCGAGTAAGTGATCAACAGAAGTGGGAACCCCGCCATCTGTTTAATATTCCCCTCGGTCTACAATTAATGTTTTTCTTTGAGTGGTATGTAGGCGTGCAAAACTTACATCTTGAAGATGCATTAGTTTATAAAACCAAGAGCTGGAAACAGGTTTGGAAAGATTCGGCTAAAGTCCGTAAAAAAGCCACGCGCCAAGTCTTAAAAGACTATGTGTTTTTCCCTGTGATCTCTGGCCCTATGTTTTTACCGGTTTTTGCAGGCAATGTAGTTGCGAATATTATTCGTAACTTGTGGTCATCTGCTGTGATTTTTAATGGTCACTTTACTGAAGATGCAGAAACGTTTGAGCCGGATAATACCGACACTGAAACTAAGGCAGAGTGGTACTTACGCCAGATTCGTGGTTCAAGTAATTTTAGTGGTACAGAATGGCTACATTTTATGAGTGGTAACTTAAGTCATCAAATTGAGCACCATTTATTTCCAGATATGCCAGCTAATCGCTATAAAGAAGTAGCACCGAAAATTAAGGCACTTTGCGCAGAATATGGCATTAATTACAATGAAGCGAACTTTATGCGCCAGTTCTGGAGTGTATGGGTACGTTTAGCGAAATGTTCACTGCCAAATCATACCACTGGAAAAGTAATGCAGACATTAGAAAAGTTAAAAGCAAAATTCAAATTTGCTTAATCTCAGTTAATTAAAAATAGCTCTTTTTTAGGGGCTATTTTTATTTTTGAGTTATGAAACTTGCAGACTTACATTTGAAAGTAGGGAATAAACTCAACCTGTCAAAATCCTTTGCTATACTATGCCCAAGTTTGTATTTAAGAGAAGTTAGGAAGGATTATGCGTATTGACCAACGTGCATTAGACCAATTACGTGAAGTGAAAATTACACGAAACTACACCCGTTATGCTGAAGGTTCTGTGCTGGTCGAATTTGGTCACACCAAAGTCCTTTGTACTGCAAGCATTGATAACTCAGTGCCACGCTTTCTAAAAGGCCAAGGCCAAGGCTGGGTAACAGCAGAATATGGCATGTTACCGCGCTCAACACACTCACGTTGTGATCGTGAAGCTGCTCGTGGCAAACAAACTGGTCGTACTCAAGAAATCCAACGTCTGATTGGCCGTAGCCTACGTGCGATGGTTGATTTGAAAAAGCTTGGTGAAAACACGATTACGATCGACTGCGATGTCATTCAGGCAGATGGTGGTACACGTACTGCTTCAATCACTGGTGCTGCTGTAGCATTGGTTGATGCGATGAATGTTTTACTTGCACAGAAAAAAATTAAGCAAGATCCGCTTAAAGGCTTAGTTGCTGCAATTTCTGTAGGTATGTATCAAGATGAAGTATTACTTGATCTTTGCTATGAAGAAGACTCGAACTGTCAAACTGACTTAAATGTCGTGATGACACAAGCAGGTGAGTTTATTGAAATTCAAGGTACAGCGGAAGACAAACCGTTTACCCGTGCTCAAAGCAATGCCATGTTAGAAATGGCTGAAAAAGGAATTGCCGAGCTTATTAAAAAGCAACAAGAAGCTTTAGGCTGGTAATTTCAAGTTATCTAAAAGACGCATCTTCGGATGCGTTTTTTTATACCTTCATCAAATCGACATAAAAACATCACTTGTCTGTCACCTTTTCACTTTATTAGTAGTTCGCATTTAAACCGTTTGGAAAAAACCAATGCGAAAATTTTCACTTTTATTAATTACATCTTTAGCGCTTATGCTCAGTGCTTGTAACGATGACAACAACTCAGATAATTCATCGCCAACAACTCCACCAACCAGCAATTGCAAAATGCACTGTGCACCATAATAAAAATTAAGGATGAAAAAATGAATCGTCGCGAATTTCTTTTAAATTCTACAAAAACAATGTTTGGGACAGCTGCTCTAGCGAGTTTCCCGCTGAGTATTCAAAAAGCGTTAGCAATTGACGCCAAAGTTGAAAGTGGAACAATTCAAGATGTTAAACACATCGTCATTTTGACTCAGGAAAACCGTTCATTTGATAATTATTTTGGAACACTAAAAGGTGTACGTGGTTTCGGCGACCGTTTTACCATTCCTATGACAGAAGGCCGAAAGGTTTGGGAACAATATGACGCCAACAAAAAGAAAGTATTGCCATACCACTTAGATAGTCGTTTAGGAAATGCTCAGCGTGTTACTGGTACAAATCATTCATGGTCAGATGGTCAAGGTGCTTGGGATAATGGGCGTATGAGTGATTGGGTAGCGCATAAACAACCGCAGTCGATGGGCTACTACAAAAAACAAGAAGTTGAATATCAATTTGCCTTAGCGAATGCTTTTACCATTTGTGATGCCTACCACTGTGCCATGCACGCGGGAACTAACCCGAACCGTAAATTTATCTGGACGGGAACCAATGGCCCTACAGGTGCAGGTGTTGCCAGTGTAGTAAATGAATTTGATGGAATTGGACAATCAACAGAAGGTTATGAATGGACGACGTATCCTGAGCGTTTACAGCAGGCTGGCGTGACATGGAAAGTTTATCAAAACATGCCGGATAACTTTACTGATAACCCTTTAGCTGGTTTCAAGCAATATCGCCGTGCAAACGAGCAATCTGGTCAGCCTGTCAGTAACGATGCGCTAACGTGCCCAGCATATGATGAAAAGATTGATGCGACTCAACCACTTTACAAAGGTATTGCCAATACCATGCCGGACGGGGGGTTTTTAGGAACTTTTAAAGCTGATATCGCACAAGGTAAATTACCGCAGGTGAGTTGGTTAGTTGCTCCTGCAACTTACAGTGAACATCCGGGGCCATCTAGTCCTGTACAAGGTGCTTGGTATATTCAGGAAGTATTAAATGCATTAACTGAAAATCCTGAGCTGTGGAGCCAAACTGTTTTATTGGTAAACTTCGATGAAAATGACGGTTTCTTTGACCATATTCCTTCACCAAGTGCACCGTCTAAAGATATTAAAGGTGTCGTATATGGAAAAACGACTTTAAGTGATCAGCAACTAGCTTATGAATATTTTGACCATCCCGCAGTAGCGGCTTCAAAATCTCAACCTACGCCAGATGGTCGAGTGTATGGACCAGGCGTACGTGTTCCAATGTACGTGATTTCACCATGGAGCCGTGGAGGATGGGTAAATTCTCAAGTCTTTGACCATACCTCTATTTTACAGTTCTTAGAAAAGCGCTTTGGTGTGCAAGAGCCTAACATTAGTCCATACCGCCGTGCTGTATGTGGTGATTTAACCACAGCTTTTGACTTTAAAACACCGAATCTTTTGCCTGTTGCTGAACTAGACGGGAAAAAAACAAAAGCTGAAGCCGATGCAATTCGTATTGCTCAAGAATTATTGCCGCAAGTTTCTGTTCCAAGCCAACAGCAATTTCCTCAGCAGGAAATGGGAATTAGGCCATCACGGGCTTTGCCATATATTTTGCACACCAGTGCCAAAGTTGATGCGACTAAAAAAACGGTAAAGCTCATGTTCTCTAATACGGGTAAACAGGCAGCAGTTTTCCATGTGTATAACCGATTGGATCTAACGTCAACTCCACGCCGTTATATGGTTGAGGCGGGGAAACAGCTCGATGATGTGTGGAATGCTACAAATGGGCAGTATGATTTATGGATACTTGGACCAAATGGTTTCCACCGTGCATTTAAAGGCAATTTGAGCCAAACCAATCAAACTCAAGCATTACCGGAAATTAGAGTATGTGTGGAAGAGTGTGATGCGAATTTGTATTTAAAAGTTCGTCACGATGGTAATAAATCAGTCAAACTCACAGTCAAAGCAAATGCTTATCTTCCAAACAAAACATGGACGATTGAAACGAATAGTTCTGAAAAAGAACTAGTTTGGGATATGTCTGAATTTGGTGGTTGGTATGATTTCACGGTGACTTTAGCTGATGATGCTACATTTAGTCGTCGTTTTGCAGGACGTATTGAAACTCAAGAGGATTCAATTTCTGATCCATATATGGGTTATCTAGAGTCTTAAGTTACTGTACTGGATGAATGATTAAGCTGAAGTCTTGGGTTAATAATTATTTTTAAATTAGCTAGCACGACGGAGTCTTATCGTTTATTCATCCAGTGGAAGTAGCTAATTCGTTACTTTGGTTTCGCCCAAAGTAACCAAATGCATTTGTCATCTACAAAACCTGTTCTCTTTCTGCATATATCTGATTTATTGCAAAAACAATATATTTATAGATTTTGGGCAGGTCGTAGATGACATCTCGCACAAATGTTGGGAAATATAAATGAAGAGAGGTAATATCTTGTGTTGTAGATGAATAATAAAAATAAAGGCTTACCTTTTGTAACAGAATCTCCTAAGCCTGGTCATATTTATCTTTTACCTTGAAACCCTGAATTTTTAAAGTAATGGGGAAAATTTATGCTACAAGGTTTTATTGTATTATTAGCAGTCGTTACATTTGTTTTAATGGCTGCCGACCCACGTGATGGTGGGGCACAAGCGACTCAGTCAGCATGGCAGAAAACACAAGCGGCAGACATGACCAAGTCGCAAAAAAATACCAATAATGACGCAGATTTTATCTAAGCATTAAAACGCATAGATAAATCAACAGCTCTAACGTCTTTAGTTAGGACGCCCATAGAAATATAGTCAACGCCAGTGGTGGCAACTTCACGCAAGTTTTCAATAGTGATATTGCCAGATGCTTCGAGTTTACAGCGGCCCGCCACATGTTTTACGGCATCAATCATTTGCTGTTGACTGAAGTTATCGAGCATGACAACGTCCGCCCCAGCTTCAAGTGCTTGGTTTAGTTCATCCCAAGTTTCAACTTCGACTTCAACAGGTTTGCCCGGTGCAATTTGATGTGCTTTGGTGATTGCTTGAGCAATACCACCCGCTGCCATAATATGGTTTTCTTTAATTAAGAACGCATCAAATAAGCCAAGACGATGGTTTTGTCCACCCCCGATAGTAACCGCATATTTTTGTGCAATACGTAAGCCTGGTAGAGTTTTACGTGTATCGAGAAGTTTTGTATTTAAACCTTCAAGATGTTGAACATATTCAGCAGTTTTTGTTGCAACAGCAGACAAAGTTTGAATAAAGTTTAAAGCAGGGCGCTCTACAGTCAGTAAGCTACGTGCAGAACCAGCAAGCTTTAAAAAGGCTTCGTTTGCAGCAACACGTTCACCTTCTTGTTTTAGCCAAGTCACCTGAACAGTATTGTCATAAGCTGAGATGAGCGCATTAACCCACGGTTGTCCAGCTAAGACCATATCTTCGCGGCTAATAATGGTTGCGGTAGCCTGTTCATCTTCTGGGGTGAGCATGGCGGTAATGTCACCGTCCCCAATATCTTCTTGTAATGCTTGTTGAATATTGATTTGAATTGATTGTTCAAGCAAAGACTGAGGTATGCTCATACGGTTTCCATTTTGTCGATGACCCTAAAACTTGCGATATATTAGCATCGTCGACCTGAAAAATAAGCTGTTTTATGAGATTAATCGCGATAAACAATCGCATTTACTACTTTGAAAAGCACATAACTGTTTTAAACTAAAACAATTGGCAAGCAATTTATTGGCGTCTCAATGAAGCAAATCACACCGTATGAAGTTATAGATGGACAATTAAAAGGGGCGAGACAAATCCCTTCTCCAAATTTTAACCAGCGTCCGACTGGCACCGAAATTCAAATGATTGTGGTTCATAATATTAGCTTGCCGCCGTCTCAATTTGGAGGGGGATATATTGAGCAGTTTTTTCAAAACAAGTTAGATTGGTCAGTTCATCCTTATTTTCAGACTATTGAAGGTATGCAAGTCTCTACACACCTGTTAATTTTACGAACAGGTGAAGTCCTACAGTTTGTTAACTTTAACGACAGAGCATGGCATGCAGGGCGTTCAAGCTACTTAGCCAAAGTTGAATGCAATGATTATTCAATTGGTATTGAGCTTGAAGGAAGCGATGATTTACCTTTTGAAAATGTACAATATGAAGTGCTAACTGACGTTGTTACCGCTATCCGTCAGGCTTATCCTGAAATTAAAAACCATATTGCAGGGCATTCGGATGTTGCACCAGGCCGAAAAACCGATCCGGGGCCTTATTTTAAATGGCAACACTTTAGACAACTGTTAGCACAGAAAAAAACTTGAGTTCATTCATCATTTCACAACGAAAAGATTTTCTAGTTTCATTACAATAGCGTCTTTCGAATATAGCTGTAGGTGAGTGCGATGGCATTGTGGCGATCGACTTTTATTGTCAGTGCAATGACGATGTTGTCACGAGTGTTAGGGCTCGTGCGTGACGTCGTATTGCTCAACGTGTTTGGTGCAGGTAAAGATTTTGATACCTTCGTCGTCGCTTTTCGTATTCCCAACTTCTTTCGACGACTATTTGCCGAAGGCGCCTTTTCTCAGGCCTTTATCCCAGTCTTAACTGAATATAAAACAGGTCGAGCACACGCTGAAGTACAGATCTTAATTAGTCGGGTATTTGGCTGTTTGCTAACAGTTATGACCTTACTCACTTTTGTGGCTATGGTTTTAGCACCTGCAATCATCTATATGTACGCACCGGGCTTCCACAGTGATCCAGAAAAGTTCGATTTAGCCGTCAGCATGTTCCGTTTGACTATTCCATATCTAATGTTTATGTCGCTCACGGCTTTTGCTAGCAGCATCTTAAATAGTTATGGCTCGTTTGCCTCACCAGCTTTTTCACCAGTTTTGTTAAATGTAGCGATGATCGCAGGAGCGTGGTGGCTTACGCCGTATATGGCTGAGCCAATCAAAGCACTAGGCTGGTCAGTTGTTGCGGCTGGGGTATTACAGTTAGCGATACAAATCCCTGAATTGTGGCGTAAAAACTTACTGATTCCACCTAAAGTTGATTTTAAACATGAAGGTGTAGAACGTATTTTAAAACTCATGCTTCCAGCATTATTTGGTGTATCTGTGACTCAGATTAACCTACTGTTAAATACGATTTGGGCATCATTCATGCAAGATGGTTCAGTGTCTTGGCTCTACAGTGCCGAACGTATGACTGAGCTACCTTTAGGTTTAATTGGTGTTGCGATTGGTACAGTAATTTTGCCTTCGCTTTCTGCCCGTCATGCAGAGCAGGATCAAGCAAAGTTCCGCGGTATGATCGACTGGGCTGCAAAAGTCATTGTATTGGTAGGATTACCAGCAAGTATTGCTTTATTTATGCTTTCAACACCGATTATTCAAGCATTATTCCAGCGTGGTGAGTTTGATTTACGTGATACACAAATGACAGCGCTTGCGTTGCAATGTATGAGTGCTGGTGTAATTTCTTTCATGCTTATTAAAGTATTTGCACCCGGTTTCTATGCACAACAAGACACAAAAACACCAGTGCGTGTAGGTTTAATGTCAGTTGCAGCTAATGCGATTTTAAACGTTGTATTTATAGGCTTCTTTAAGCTTATTGATTGGCATGCAGAACATATGGCACTTGCACTAGCATCTTCAGGTTCAGCGTTAGTAAATGCCGGTTTACTCTACTTCTATTTGCATAAGCGTAATATTTTCCGATTTGGTCCGCATTGGAAGAAATTGGGACTTCAATATGGTTTAGCAAACCTTGCTATGATTGCAGCGCTTTGGTTTGGGCTCAATTGGTATAATGGAGAGCTTTCACAGTGGTTACGTGTTGCCGAAGTCGTAGGGCTATGCGTAGTTGGGATAATTGCTTACCTGATCGGTTTAATCCTTACGGGTTTTCGACCTAGAGATTTAAAACACTAAAAATAAAAAAGCGATCTTAAATGATCGCTTTTTTTATATCTAATATATTTATTTTGGCAAAACTTGCAGCAATTCAATATCGAAAATTAAAGTGCTATTCGGCCCAATCGTGTCACCTGCACCAACTTCACCGTAAGCGAGATTAGCAGGGATAAAGAAACGGGTTTTACCGCCTTCTTTCATGGTTTGGAGACCTTCTGTCCAGCCTGCAATCACTTGGCTGAGCTGAAACTCAACTGGATGATTACGTGCGATTGAGCTGTCAAATACAGTTCCGTCGAGTAAACGACCTTCATAATTCACTTTAACACGTGATAGAGCTTTCGGTTTTTTACCTGTACCTTCTTTTAATACTTGATATTGGAGGCCTGATTTAGTCGTGATTACACCCGATTTTTTTGCATTATCAGCAAGAAATGCAGCACCTGCTTGAGCATTTTGTTGTCCTACTTTTTGAAATTCAACAAGCTGCTTAGCTTCTAAAGTTTTTTTATAATCATTAATCGCTTTCGCCATTTCTTCGTCAGTTAAGCGTGCGGTTTTGTTCTGAGCACCTTCTTGTAAACCCTGATAAAAAATATCAAGATTTAGATCTGTTAAAGCATCAGTATTATTACGGCCCATTAAATAGCCATAGCTATAGCTAAATTGTTCTTTCGCCGGGCTTTTATTTGTAATAGGTGCAGCAGCAAAAACAGATAAACTTATCGTTGATGTTGCAATAATTAAACCAATTTTTTTCATGCCGTTTTCCAAAAAAAAGGAGAGTACTGTTTTACTCTCCTGAATGTATTTATTTCACTGAAATGAGTTCTACATCAAAAATCAGCGTACTGTTTGCTGGAATACCAGGAAGTTCCTGAGGACCATAAGCAAGATTAGATGGAATAAAGAACGTCGCTTTGCCGCCTTCTTTCATGAGCTGAAGCCCTTCAGTCCAACCTGGAATAACCTGATTGAGTGGAAACTCAACAGGCTCACCGCGCTTATACGAACTATCAAATACTTGACCATTAATTAATCGGCCTTCGTAATGTACTTTAACCATAGACTGCGCAGTTGGTTGTTTACCTGTGCCTTCTTTAGTAATGATGTATTGCAAACCAGACGCTGTAGTTTTTACACCAGCTTTTGTTTTATTTTCTGCAAGGAATTGAACATCTGCAGATTCAGACGCTACTCCAGCGGCCTGTTCTGATTTATCTTGTTGTTGCATTTTTTGCTGCAACTCTTTTTCATAAGCAGCAACAGCAGCTTTTAACTCTTCTTGAGTATAAGCACTTGGTTGCTTATTGCGAGCATCATGAATCCCTTTCACAAATGATTTTGTGTCTAGTTCAGGTGGAGTTTGCTGAGCAACTTCGTACCCAAGAACATAACTGATTTTTTCAATTGGAGAGGCATTTTTATTTGCTTTGCTTCCGACTTCTGTGGTCGGATGTTGGCTTGCATAATAAACTGGTACAAGTGCAGCACCGCCTAAAACTACAGCGACAGCAATGGGTAAGGCTTTACTCATAAAAGGTTCCAAAAATAATCATTTGAGTCTAAAAAGGCTGCTTTTGATCTTAGCATGCTTAAGCATAGAATGTTTAAGAAAAAAAACGAGTGGTTTTTTATATATTTTAGTTAGTTTTAGTAGGGATAGACTTAAAAAAATCTTAAATAAAAAAACCGGATCATTTGATCCGGTTCTCTTATCACTTTTCGGTTAATCTTCTTTTTGTGCTTTATATGCATAAGCGTAGTTATAACCATAACCGTAGCCCGCACTAGCACGTTGAATGTCGTTAAGAATAAAGCCGTTGACTTTAACGCCTGCTTGTTCAAAGCGATTAAGCGTTAATTCAAGCTCTTTCATTTGCGACTTAGCATAGCGCGCAACAATTAAGTTCACACCTGTATATTGCGAAATAATAATACCATCGGTTACTGCAAGGACAGGTGGAGTATCAATAATGATGTGGTCATATTGACTTTGTAGCTGTTCAAGTAGTTCTTTAAACTGGTTAGAGCTTAAGATTTCCGAAGGGTTCGTTGGGCTCTTACCACGAGTAATCACGTCTAAGTTAGCAACTTGAGTTTTGTGCAAAACATTTTGTAGATCAGCTTGTCCGCTCAATAATTCAGAAAGGCCTGGTTTAACATCAATATCGAAGTATTTATGCATATAACCACGGCGCATATCCGCATCAATCAATAGTACTCGTTTGTCGCCTTGTGCAAAAATCGTTGCAAGATTCGTCGAAATAAATGATTTACCAACTTCCGGTGAAGGGCCAGCAATCATAATGATATTGTTTTTTGCATTTGCTAAAGCAAAGTGAATCGCAGTACGGATACTACGTAAGCTCTCAATTGCGATGTCATCACCATTTTTAACGGCAAGAATAGGAATACTCTTCTTCTTCTTTAAAATTTTGATACGACTTTCTTGAATTGGAGAGCGAGGTACGGTTGCATAGACTGGTAAATCTAACTCATTTTCAATTTGCCCAGAATCTTTAATGCCTGTACGTAACATATTACGTAATAGGGCAATCAGCGTTCCAATAAAACCACCCACCAAAACGGATAAAATAAGAACTAACAGTTTTCTAGGTTTGATAGGTTGAACAGGTTCAATAGCTGTGTCAACAATACGTACATTACCAATTTCACCGGCTTTGGCAATACGAAGCTGTTGGTATGAGTTTAAAAGAGCTGTATAGAGCTGAGTTTTTACTTCAACTTCACGATAAAGTTGTAAATATTGGCGTTGAACATCTGGTAACTGTTTTAAAGTACTATTGAGTTCACCAATTTGCTTATTAATTGCACTGAGCTGACCGTTAATTTCACGCATTGCCGGATGTTCAGCCGTATATTTTGCTGCCATTTCCGCTTGTTTTTGCTCAAGCTCTGCTTTTTTAGTTTCCAAAGTGATACTTTGGGTTAAATACAGCTCAGATTCTTTAGTCACATCAACTGTATTGTATTGCTGGCGGAATTTATTAAATTGACGTTCTGCATCATCTAGCTGTTTCTTCAAGTCAGGTAGCTGTTCATCTAAAAATTTTAAGGTTTGAGCAGATTCTGCCGAACGCCGCTCAATATTTTGTGCACTATAAGTCGCTAAAATAGCATTTAAGACTTTAGTAATATGTTCTTGATCTTGCCCTTGATAGCTAAGTCCTAATATACCTGTGAGTTTACCTTTTTCTTCTACAGAATAGTCGGAACTAATAGATTTTATAGCTAAAGGAAGTGATAATTTCTTAATATTATAAGTTGAGTCAAATTGGTCTTTTGTAAAGATAGCAACTTTCCATACACCATATGGTCCTGTAACGCTGTTAGCTTGGTTTAATGGAACAGTTAAGATGACTTCTTCAGTATCTGGGTCTGTTAAACGTAAAGACTGTTTATCAAATTCAAGAAGTAAGTTCTTATCTAAATAATAAGCTGGAATCTCAAACTGACGTATATCAAAACTTTTTAAGCCATCTTTAAATAAAACCGATTTTTTATCGTATTCAGTTTTATAATCAGTATCACTCAATAAGCGATGTGTAAATGTATTTTCAGTGCTAGACACCTGTATATTTAAGTGTAAATCTTTAATAACAGAACCTAAAACCAGACGAGATTTTAAAATTTCTATTTCTGCTTGAGCAGGTGATTTTTGCTCAATCATTTGTGATAGATCGCCTAAAAGTGCAGCAGAAGCGCCCTTACTGTCCTCGACCTGAACTAAAGCATCTACCGAATAGGTATCTGGGGTCACACGTAAATAGAGTAGGACACATACAACACTTAAAATAACGCATAGAGCAATGAGTTTCCACTGTGCAATCAGTGAAAAAAACAATTCTTTTAAGTCAATTGTATCTTCGGTATTAGTATTCTGTTGGTTCATATGCTTAAAAATCTATACGTTAAATATAAGGTTTCCAGTCAGCCACGCATTGCTGAATGAGCTGGCAAGTTTCATCAAATACAGCTTGCTCATGCTGGTAAGGATCGGGCACATTTTTATTTTGCCAGTGGCCTAAGCGATAGATTTTACCTTTCGCGAAGGGCCAAGTTTGCTCAATATGCTTTTGTTGGTTATTGCTCATCACTAAAATAAGATCAGCTTTTTTGATGAGTTCGGCATTGAGTTTTCTCGCAATATGAGGTTGCATATCAATGCCTAAACGCTGCATACAGAGTTGTGCTTTATTGTCTGCCTGATGCCCAATGAGTCCTGAAATACCGGCAGATTCAATATTTAGTTGAGGATATTGCTGTTTTAAAAAATATTCTGCCATAGGACTACGGCAGATATTTCCAATACAAACCACTAAAATATTTTTAATTTGCATAAAGTTATTGTCCCAAACGGTCTATGTTATATAAAGCATTTGAGAAAGGAATAATTTGGTTGACAATACGTTGCCAACGAGTTAAACCAGTTGCATCAACATAAACGACATCATTACTACGTAGTCTAAATTGATTCGCTAAACCAAAATCACCAATACTCATTAAATTTAAATGATAAATTTCGGTTGTACGATCATTTGGGTTAGTCCGTACTACATAGATACGGCTAGCACTTGCCGAGTTCGGGTTAATTCCTAAACTTTCACCTAGGGCATCAGTCAATGTCATGCCTTGATCACGCATAGGTAGTGCTTGATTTTTACCTGATTCACCCATCACATAAATTTTTTGGTTCTCACGAGTACTGACATAAATGGTATCGTTCGGCTGAACCAAAAGTTTGTGCAGTGAATAGCCTGCTTTTTCTAAATCAATTGTATTTAGGTTATAAGTTCGACCATTCCGAATCAGTTGAATATAAGTATTATCCCCTGTTGTAGTTACGCCCCCTGCCATACCCAATGCAGTATAAATACTCACAGGTTGATCGCTTAAATAAAATTGACCACCTTTAGTAACACTACCTTGAACAGAGAAGCGTTGTCCTTCATAAGACACTACACGTACAACCACATCGGGATTTTTTAAAAAACGAGCAAGTTGACTATGTAGCTCACGGTTGACTTGAGCAAGTGTTTTACCAGCTGCTTTGTAGCGACCAACTAATGGAAACTGAATATACCCCGTTTGGTCGATTGGGTAACCATTCGCTTGAACAGATTGCTCATTACTAATGCTATTGACTGGAGGAGTAATTTCTGGATAAGCCCACAGCTGGATAGAGAGAACATCACCTGGACTTAAACGATAAATAGATTGCTGCGTTTTAAATAAGGATGCGTAGTCGCGCTGATAATCGATTTGAGCTGGTTGTATTGCTGGTAATGTTTCTTGAGAAATTCTAACTACATTAACCGTAGTTCCGAGGTCCGTTTTATAAACTCCCTCACTCGGAATATCATAAGTTTGTAAACCGGAAGTAACCGCACAGCTGGCAGCACTTAAACTTAGGGCAAGAACAGAGAAAAACTGGCAATACTTCACACGCAACCCTTTGTGTATTTATCTTTAATTGATATTGTCCACTGCATAGCGACAAGTGTCTATTAAACGCAGGCTGAACTGATTCTAGCTGAAAAAAAATGAAAAAACATAGAAAAATCGCAAGGCTTTGTATGTTTAGTTTATCTGGAACTAGCTTTTAAGCAGTGGTCACAGTGTAGAAATATTAATAATGTATAATTTTGGCTACATTAAAAAGATTGCTTATAAACGTTGTAAACACATTTATACAATTGACGTACGGCGCTGAATGAAAATCTGATATAGTACGCTGCACTGTTAGTGCCAAAAGCATGATTTATTAGATATAAACTCTAAGGAAAAAGGCTCGTTTATATGCAAATTGCCAAATTAAAAATAGCAATTATTGGGTTAGGCTATGTTGGCTTGCCGTTGGCAGTTGAGTTTGGAAAAAAGGTACCAGTCGTCGGCTTTGATATTTATCAAAAACGTATAGATGAGCTTAAGAATGGTCAAGATCATACCTTAGAAGTTTCACCTGAAGAATTAAAGCAAGCCGTTCACCTCAAATATACTGCTCATTTAGATGATTTACAGGACTCTAATTTTTTTATAGTCACAGTACCTACACCAATTGATGACTTTAAGCAGCCTGATTTAACGCCTTTAATTAAAGCCTCGACGAGTATTGGGCAGGTTTTAAAAAAAGGTGATGTAGTGGTATATGAGTCCACCGTATATCCAGGTGCAACAGAAGAAGTATGTATTCCTGTTTTGGAAAAAATATCTGGACTCAAGTTTAATCAAGATTTCTTTGCAGGTTATAGTCCAGAGCGGATTAACCCCGGTGATACGCAGCACCGCGTAACTAATATTTTAAAAATCACATCGGGTTCCACACCTGAGGTAGCTGATTATATTGATGAAGTTTATAATTTAATTATTGAGGCGGGCACTCATAAGGCACCGAATATAAAAGTAGCAGAAGCAGCTAAAGTAATTGAAAACACTCAGCGCGATGTCAATATCGCTCTAATTAATGAATTGGCACTTATTTTTAATAAATTAGATATTGATACCGAAGATGTACTTAAGGCTGCTGGCACGAAATGGAACTTTTTACCATTCCGACCTGGATTGGTTGGGGGGCATTGTATAGGTGTAGATCCCTATTACCTTACACATAAAGCCCAGTCTATCGGATTGCATCCCGAAATTATTTTAGCAGCTCGGCGCTTAAATGATCGTATGGGTGAGCATGTGGCGACTCAGCTTATAAAAGAGATGGTTAAACAGCGAATTCAGGTCGTTGGTGCCCGTATTTTAGTAATGGGGCTCAGTTTTAAAGAAAATTGCCCTGATATTCGTAATACAAAAATTGTTGATTTTATTAAAGCGTTGAAAGAATACGATTTAGATTTAGATATCTATGACCCGTGGGTAGATGATACAGAAGTACAACACGAATATGGTTTAGCGCCAATTAAAGAATTACAACAAGGCTTGTATGATGCGATCGTTATTGCCGTTGCCCATAATCAGTTTAAATCAATGAGTGCACATGAGTTTCATGCCTTAGGTAAAGAAAAGCATGTACTTTATGATTTGAAGTATGTTTTAGATAAATCAGAGACCGATATCAGACTTTGATATTATTTAGGCTAATAATTTTAATTTGTTTAAAAATGAGGAAGAGATGTTACAAGGCTCAACAATATTAGTAACTGGTGGAACAGGTTCTTTTGGTAATACATTTGTTCCAATGACATTGGAAAAATATAATCCTAAAAAAATAATTATTTTTTCTCGCGATGAAATGAAACAATGGGAAATGGCGAAAAAATTTAAAGATGATAAACGTGTTCGGTTTTTCATTGGTGATGTGCGTGATAAAGAACGCTTATATCGTGCTTTAGATGGGGTTGATTATGTTGTGCATGCTGCAGCAACAAAAATTGTACCAACTGCTGAGTACAACCCTTTTGAATGCATCAAGACTAATATTAATGGTGCAATGAACTTGATTGATGCATGTATTGATAAAAAGGTAAAAGGTGTTGTTGCTCTTTCAACTGATAAGGCAAGCAGTCCAATTAATTTGTATGGTGCAACAAAACTTGCATCTGACAAATTATTTGTTGCTGGTAATGCGTACTCTGGTGAACATGGTACAAAGTTCTCTGTTGTACGTTACGGTAACGTAATGGGATCTCGTGGGTCAGTTATTCCTTTCTTTATGTCAATTAAAGATAAAGGTGTGCTGCCAATTACAGATGACCGTATGACTCGCTTTATGATCTCGTTAGAACAAGGTGTAGAACTTGTTTGGCATGCATTTGAAGATATGGTTGGTGGTGAAATTTATGTGAAAAAAATTCCATCAATGAAAGTGACTGATCTTGCTGCAGTGGTTGCTCCTGAAGCTAAACAAGAAGTTGTAGGTATTCGTCCAGGTGAAAAATTACATGAGCAAATGATCAGTATTGAAGACGCTTATTATACTTATGAATATCCAGAGCATTATAAAATCCTACCTGTAATCAATGATTGGGCGGAAACACAAGAACGTATTAAAGACGGTAAACGAGTTCCAGAAGGTTTCCACTATTCTAGTGATAATAATACTGAATGGATGAGCCCAGAAGAATTACAAAAATGGTTAATTGAAAACGCTGAGAAAGTAGGAAATATCTAACATGTCTATCCCATATGGCAAACAAAATATAAATCAGGCTGATGTTGATGCAGTGGTTCAAGTCCTCCAATCTGACTTTTTGACACAAGGTCCTCAAGTTCCTTTATTTGAAAAATCAGTAGCAGAATTAGTTGGGGCGAAATATGCCTTTGCTATGAATAGTGCAACATCAGCTTTACATGTAGCTTGTTTGGCATTGGGATTGAAAAAAGGAGATGTCCTTTGGACATCTCCGATTACTTTTGTTGCATCGGCTAATTGTGCATTGTACTGTGAAGCAGATGTTGATTTTGTCGATATTGACCCAGATACCTATAATCTTTCGGTTAATGCTCTAAAAGCCAAATTAGAAATTGCAAAGCAAAATAATAAATTACCAAAAATTGTAGTGCCTGTGCATTTATGTGGTCAGCCATGCGATATGGAAAAAATTCATGCGCTTTCGAAAGAATATGGCTTTAGTGTTATTGAAGATGCATCTCATGCAATTGGGGGTAAATATAAAGAAAGTTATATTGGTTGTAACCAGTATTCCGATATTACAATCTTTAGTTTTCATCCAGTCAAAATTATTACAACAGCTGAAGGTGGAATGGCGCTTACCAATAATGAAGATTTAGCTAAGAAAATCGATTTATTACGTAGTCATGGCGTTACAAGAAACCCGGAATTTATGACCAAACCATCAGAAGGCCCTTGGTACTACCAACAGGTTGAGTTGGGATATAACTATCGCATGACCGAATTACAAGCTGCATTAGGGGTTACACAGTTGACTCGCTTAGAAACATTTGTGGCTAAACGACATGAGATTGCTAAAAAATATAATGAGCTCTTAAAAGATTTACCGTTAATTACTCCATACCAATTACCGGAAACATATTCTGGTTTGCATTTATATGTTATTCGTTTAAAGCTAGATGAATTGAGTAAAGGGCGTAAAGAAATTTTTGAGATATTGAGAGAAAAGGGTATTGGAGTAAATGTGCATTATATTCCAGTGCATACCCAACCTTATTATCAACAATTAGGCTTCAAAAAAGGCGATTTCCCTGAAGCAGAAGCTTATTATGAAGCTGCTATTAGCTTACCAATGTTCCCTGATTTGACTGATGAGCAAATTCAATACATTTACCAGACACTAAAAGAGGTGTTGGTATAATAATGCAACTGGCGGTTATTCCTGCGCGAGGTGGAAGCAAAAGAATTCCTCGTAAAAACATTAAAGACTTCTACGGTAAGCCCATGATTGCATGGTCTATAGAAGCAGCACTGAAAAGTGAATGTTTTGATGAAGTCTGGGTCTCGACTGATGATCAAGAAATTGCAGATATTGCAGTTAAGTTTGGAGCGAAAGTTCCATTCCTGCGACCAGCTCATTTGTCTGATGATTATGCAACTACAGCAGATGTCATGCAGCATGCGATACAAGCTTTTGCACAATTACGGGGTCAATCGCCAGACTTTGTTTGCTGTTTATATGCGACAGCACCGTTTGTACAGGTTGATGATCTGAAAATTGGGTTACAGCTATTACAATCTCACCCGCTAGATTATGCTTTTAGTGCAACGACTTTTGCTTTCCCGATTCAAAGAGCTATTAAATTGAATAAGGAGGGTAATGTTGAGATGTTCCAACCAGAAAACTTTAATAAGCGTTCTCAGGATTTAGAAGAAGCGTGGCATGACGCAGGGCAGTTCTACTGGGGAACGGCACAGGCGTGGCAGGAAAAATATCCAGTTTTCTCAAGCAAGTCTCGAATTGTCGAGCTCCCTAGAACACGTGTGCAGGATATTGATACCCTAGAGGATTGGCAATTAGCAGAGATGTTATTTGGGGCTTTGAAATTATGATAATGCGGATAGGCTTTAGAGTTGATGCTGCTAAACATATTGGAACTGGTCACCTACAGCGCTGTTTAACTCTTGCTAATTATTTAAAGGCAAAGGGGCATCAATGTATTTTCTATTGTAGAGACTATGGGCAAGCTTTTTATAATTTAGTATTGAATGCAGGCTTCCAACTTGAAATTATAGGCCAAACAACAATTGGCAGTTTGCCAAAGTCGGAAAAAGACTGGTTAGGCGTAAGTATAGAAAAAGATAGTGAAGACTTTATTGAAAAAATAAAAGAGAAAACAATAGATATCTGTATCGTTGATCATTATGCATTAAATATTAACTGGGAACGGATTATTCGGAAGCATGTTTCGAAGTTAATTGTTATAGACGATTTAGCTCGTGAACATGAATGTGAAATTCTATTAGACCAAAACTTTTTCCCATATTATAAGCAGCGCTATGATCTTACAACGCCATTAACAACTATTAAGTTGTTGGGGCCGGAATACTGCCTTCTTAAAAAAGAGTTTAGTCTGTTTAGATCATTGAGAAATCAAGAACAAATTAATAGTAATAAGATTTTGATTAACTTTGGTGGTGTAGGTAATTTTACACTTTTGCAAAAAGTTATATCTGTAATTAATCGTGTGGATAAATATGATTATATTTTAATTACAGGAATGTTGGAGAAAGAGCGATTTCAGTATTTAGAGGGCTTGGTTGTTGATAAATCAAATATCAAAATTATGCAATCATCATCAAATATGGCTGAATTAATGAATAGTTCAAGTTTTGCTATAGGGGCTTGTGGCTCAACGGGTTGGGAGCGTTTTTGTTTAGGGGTAAATGCAGCGTTAGTACAGGTAGCAGATAACCAGCGTATCTTATTAGGATATTTGGCTGAGGAAGATTTAATTGATAATTTAGGCGATTGTAACGCTTTAACAGAAGATCGATTATTCGAATTTTTAAGTAAATTAGATTTCACCAGTGTTTCTTACCGTCAAAGAAGAATCAAAATAATGGCACTTGTTGATGGGCTTGGTGTTGTCAGAACATGTGAAAAAATCTTGGAGTTAAGTAATGTTTAAAGGAAAAATAAGACCAGTCCAACTGAAAGACGCAGAAATGATTTTAACATGGCGTAATCAAGATTCTGTCCGTATGAATATGTATAACCATGATATTATTGAATTAGATGCTCATCTGAAGTGGTTTAATTCTATTTTGGTAAATGATACTTGTCGTTATTTTATTTATGAACAAAATAATACACCATTAGGTGTGCTCTCCTTCAATGATATCGATTTCAAAAATAAGAAAGCATCTTGGGCTTTTTACTCTGGAGATACCACGGTACGAGGTATTGGTTCTGAGATGGAGCAACTGGCATTAGATTATGCTTTTAATGAATTAGATTTAAATAAATTATGTTGTGAAGTTTTAGAGTTTAATTTTGCTGTTGTTAATTTCCATCGCAAATTTGGTTTTAAAATGGAAGGCATTAAGAAGCAGGATTACTATAGAGACGGTAAATTCTATGATATCTATCAGTTAGCTCTGTTCAAAAAAGATTATCAAAAAATACAGTCGCAAGCTTATAGCCCAATAGAAAAAAGCTATGTATGGAGTTTTTCTATTCCAGAGGAAAAAATTGATCAGTTTGCTACCTTGTCTGGCGATAAAAATCCTGTTCATCTGGATAAAGAGACTGCGATTTCACTGGGTTTTGAAAATAGAATCGCCCATGGCGCTTTACTTGTTGCTGAGATATCAAAAGTTGCAGCTATGGACTATCCAAGTAGAAATGCAATTTATTTAGGACAAAACCTTGATTTTAAAGCCCCGATTTATCCAAATGTAGAGCTTACCGGAAAGGCGAAGTTAAAAACACAAATAGGACGTTATGTCATTATTGAGTATGGTGTTTATCAGGAAGAAAAACTTATAGCTCAAGGCGAATCCGAGTTTTTATTAAGCTAGTATTATCCATAAGATAGGTGAAGTAAATGCAAATAAATCATAGAAATATTGGTATACAGTATCCACCTTATGTGATAGCTGAGCTCTCTGCAAACCATAATGGGCATTTGGAAACTGCACTTAAAATTATTGAAGAAGCTAAGCGCTGTGGTGCAGATGCTGTTAAGTTACAAACTTACAGTGCGGATACTATTACATTAAACAGCCAAAACGAAGAATTTATGATTCGTGGTGGTTTATGGGATGGGCAGTCTCTATATGAGCTCTATCAAAAAGCACAAATGCCATGGGAGTGGCATAAACCGCTTTTTGACCACGCGCGTGCTTTAGATATTACAATTTTTAGCTCACCATTTGATCGGACTGCAGTTGATTTACTTGAAGACCTTAATGCACCAGCATATAAAATTGCCTCTTTTGAAGCGGTCGATTTGCCATTAATTAAATATGTAGCTTCAACCGGCAAACCAATGATTATTTCAACAGGTATGGCGGACAAAGAAGAAATTGGTGAAGCAATTCAAGCTGCTTATGACGGTGGTTGCAAAGAGCTTGTAGTTTTGCATTGTGTAAGTGGTTACCCTGCTCCAGCGGAAGATTATAATTTGCTAACTATGGTTGATATGGCAAAATCTTTTAATGTTCAAGTAGGATTATCTGATCATACCTTAGATAATACAACTGCAATTGCAGCGGTTACATTAGGTGCATGTGTTATTGAAAAGCATTTTACACTCGACCGCAATGGTGGCGGACCAGACGATAGTTTCTCTTTGGAACCCATAGAATTACAACACTTGTGTCAATCTGCAAAAACTGCATGGCAGGCACTTGGTCGTGTAGACTACGGTAGAAAATCAAGTGAACAAGGTAATGTTAAATTTAGACGTTCACTTTACTTTGTAAAAGACTTAAAAGCAGGTGATGTGATTGACGAATCAAGTATCCGTAGTGTACGCCCAGGGTTCGGTTTACCACCTAAATTTTATGATGAAATTCTAGGGAAAAAAGTGACGCAGAATATTAGTTTAAACACACCAGTAACGATGGATGTTATTGGCTAAATGCGGGTATTAAAAGATAGCTTTATTTATTTGATTGGGGAGCTTTTTGCAAAAAGTCTCCCTTTTCTGATGTTGCCTTACCTAACAAGAAAGCTTGGACCAGATGGCTTTGGTGAGTTGTCTTACTATTTAACTATGCTGTCGTTGTTTGGTATTTTTGTCGGTTTAAGCCAAGATGGGGCAGTTACACGCTATTTCTATTTTTATGGTAAAAAAGCTTTAAATACAGTTGTTAAGGCAGGCTATTTATTTAATATAGTTATTTCTTTTGTCCTGCTACTTGCTTGTTGGTGGTTTAAAGCCGAAATTATGGCATATGTTGTTCTAGCAACAATGTTTCAGTCTTTTGTCACTGTTCAGCTTGCTTTAAGACAGTGTCAAAAGCAGCCACTTAAATATATTGCGATTCAAATTATATTGTCTTTAACCAATGTTTTATTTACCGTTGCAGCTCTTGAATATTTTACTCAAGATTTAGTAGCTTATCGAATATTGGCGATTATTGTAGCAAACCTTACAACATTCGTGATCGCAAGTTTAGTATTAGGAGATCTCTTTAGAGATAATTATCACTTTACATGGCAAAGGTTACGTTTAAGCCTCTTTTATATTTTTTCGTTTGGGCTGCCACTTATTTTACATCAGTCCAGCTTTTTCATTAAAGGTCAGTTAGATCGTATTTTTATCTATCAACAATACTCAAAAATAGATTTAGGTATTTATTCTGCAGGCGTACAAATTGCAGCCGTGTTGCCAATTATTCTTATGGCGCTCAATAAAGCAATAGTACCATATTACTATCAAGGCCTTAAAGATAACTCGTTAACTATAGCTAAGATAAAAAAATATACATTGTATAGCTTGCCTATAAGTATACTACCAGCAGTAGTAGGTTGGCTGCTGCCTGAACAAGTATATCTTTGGTTTTTAGGGCAAAGTTATGTTGGTTCAAAGTACTATGTCATAATGTATTTACTGGGCTTCGGAGCAAATCTTCCTTATCTTATGTTAGTGAACTACTTTTTTTATCATGGTAAAAATTTGATGATTTCTAAAATAACAACGTTATCGTCAATCGTGTATCTAGTCTTTTTATATTTCTTTGCAAAGGAATCAATAGAGTTAATCCCTTATGCATTATTGATAAGTAACTTTGTATTGCTAGTCATTTTTTGGAAGAGAATAAATTATGCAAAAACAAGCTAATAAAAACTTGTTGGTTTGCTTAACACCATTACAAATGTTGATAGCATCAAAAATAATAGATCAGAATCCTGCATCGTATGATGTACTATGTCTTTCATATAATGAAAATAAAAAATATGATTATTATTTTAATAATATTTCCAAGAAATGCGATTTATCTTGGAAATTCTTAGTCAGATCTAAAAGTAAAATTTATCGAATATTTGATTTTTTTCGATTTAAATTTTTTTTATTAACATTGACTAGAAATAAATATAATAATGTTTATTTGGCTAGTATTGATAATCCATTCTTACATATACTTTTATCAAAATTAAGTAAAAATAATATAGCTACTTTTGATGATGGTACTGCGAATATCTATAAAGAAAGTGTTTATTATAACTATCAAAATAAGAGCAGAGTTCAAGATCTAATTCTAGCGTTGCTAGGAAATATATATAGCACACAGGATGTGGTAAGTGAAAGCAGTAAACATTATTCTATTTATAATAACTATAGTAATATAATAGAAAATGTTAGTTTTATATCTCTTTTTAAGCAAAAAGAAACTGTAGTAGAAAAAAAGAAAGTGAAAATATTTTTAGGACAACCTTTTAAAGATATAAAAGGTATTAATACTGAGAAAATACTAAACTTTATTGAAAGTTTGAAAATTGATTATTATTTTCCCCATCCACGTGAAGTGGAGAAATATAATAATTTTAAATATATAGATTCCTCATTGATATTTGAGGATTATATTGTAAATATATTGAAAGATGGTTATTTTGTTGAGGTTTATACGCTATTAAGCACAGCAGCTTTGAATGTAGCATCATTAAAAAATGTAAGAATCAAAGTGTTATGTGAAAAAGATTTAAATATTAATTATTTTCAATTCTATGAAATTTTTAAAAACATAGAGTGTGATGTAATTGATTTTTAATGGATATTTCTCAGTCTTATGTAATAGGGTTAACCAATGACATTATTTATATATTGTTTTCTTTGCTTAATGGCCTTTTGTTTTATTTTTATACAAAAAAAATATTTACTAAATTATGTTTTTGTTTTCTTCTGTTTAATGGGGTGGTCGATTGTTGCACGATTTAACTCAATTCAACAAGACTTAATAGTTTACTCTGAGGCAATGAGTTATAATTGGGATTTTTATAAAAGCCTTTACGTATTAAGAGAACCAATTTATTGGATTACAAGTAAAATTCTCTATGATTTTTTTAAAGAGCCTATTTTTGTATTCATTATATGGGATGCTATAATTTTTAGCTTATTTATCTATATTGCTTATAAAAAAAATCTAAAACCATACTTTATTTTAGTATTTATATTGTTTTTTCCTAATGTTATGGGTTTTTTAAATGTTTATAGGCAGTATATATCAACGATATTTCTTTTCTTATCCTTTTTGCTTGTTTATGAAAATCATATAAAATCTAAGTTTTTTTATTTGACTTCTTTTTTAAGCCATAATGTGGGAGCTATATTTTTACCACTTATTTTTATAAGAAAGAAATTTTTCCAAAGTAAATTTGTTTTGACTTCTATTATTTCTATATTTGCGATGATTTTCTTGTCGAGTTCAAAGTCTGAGATAGATACAGGTGAAACTTCTCCTCTACTTTTTTTTGCGGTTGTTTGTACAGGGATGCTAATATTTTTGTCATTAAACAAGTTGATTTTATATAGAAAGAATATAGATTTATATTATGTAAATATGTATTGTGTATTTATTTCCTTATTTTCTGTTTTGTTTTTATCTGATGCACCTGCAAAAAGAATTTGTATGATTGCTCTAATTTTCATACTATATTCAATTTATTGGTTTATTGAAGATAATAAAAAAAATATTCTTGTTTTTAGAGCTGGTTTAGTCTTGGTTACATTGCTTCCAACATTTATATTTTCTTCTGTTTTTAATATGCTCGTATATGCAGGTAAATAATATATGAAAATTTTATTTATAATAAATTCGTTAAGAAATAAATCGGGCTCTGAACGTGTCGCTGTTGAATTGGCCAATAAGATGTCAGTTATAGAAGATTATGATATTACGTTATTGAATAGAGAGTCGAATAAAAATAGTACAGCATATCCTGTTGCTGATAATATAAACGTAATAGCACTGGATGGTAATTTATTTCATTTTTATCAAAAACTTAAAAAACATATTGCTGCCTCGAATTATGATGTGGTAATTGTCCATAATATGGGCAAATTGTCTTTACTATGTGCGTTTGTCTCTAATATTAAAAAACTAGTAATTTTGGAACATGTTTCTTTTGTCAGTCGTCCTCAAAAAATACAAATTTTAAGTAAACTGTTATATCGAAAAATTGATCAAGTGGTGACTCTTACTCAAAATGACAAAGAGCAATTTGATAAATTTCATTCAAATGTACTTGTGATACCTAATTTTTCGCCATTTCCTATTAGCTCAACACATCAACAGAATAATAAACAAATTGTAACAATTGGCCGTTTAACTGATCAGAAAAATTATATGCATCTGCTTCAAGCGTGGGAGAAAATCTATCAATTTATCCCTGAGTGGCAGTTAAATATTTACGGAGAAGGTGAACATTATTCAATGTTAGATGATTACATTACTAGAAATTCTCTTCGAAATGTGACTTTAATGGGGACAACTTCTAACGTAAAGCAAGTATACGAACAATCTAACTTCTTTGTAATGTCATCAAAATATGAAGGCTTACCAATGGTGTTAATAGAGGCACAAAGTTTTGGTTTACCTATTGTTTCATATAATTGTCCATATGGCCCAAGTGACGTCATTCAAGAAAATCAAAATGGGTTATTAGTTGAAGATCAAAATATTGATAAATTAGCAGAAGCAATTTTAAAACTTGCGTCATCTCCAGACTTATTAGAGCGCTTTTCTCAAGAATCGTTATTAAATGCTAAAAAATATCAACCTGAACAAATTTTGAAAATTTGGATTGAAAAAGTCTTGCAAGGATAAGGTTTTATGTTTTCTGTATTAAGCTCTATTTATCACAAGGAGCATCCAGCACACTTTAATGCTTGTATTGAAAGCATTTGGGATAAACAAACTTTAAAACCTACAGAAATTGTTTTAATTGAGGATGGTCCTTTAACACCTGAATTAGATCAAATTATTGCTAAATGGCAAGCAAAATTAGGTAAAGTTCTTCGAGTTAAAAAACTTGAACAAAATGTTGGAACAGGTAAGGCAAAAAATATTGGATTGCAAGAATGCACCTATGACATTGTTTGTATTGTTGATACAGATGATATTTATGTGCCAGAAAGATTTGAAAAACAAATTAAATTTTTAGAAAAAAACCCTGATGTATCAATTGTAGGTGGGCAAATTCTTGAGTTTGTTGAGGATACTCAAAATCCGACAGGTATGCGTAACGTTCCTTTATCAAATGAAGATCTAAGAAATTATGCAAAGAAGCAAAGCCCATTTAATAATATGACAATTACCTATCGAAAGTCACATATTCTTGAAGTAGGTGGCTATCAACATCATTTGTGGATGGAAGACTATAATCTCTTTTTACGGGTGATTGCTAAGGGATATAAAATTCAGAACTTACCAGATGTATTAGTCTATGCACGTATTGATAATGGTATGCATGGTCGTCGTAAAGGTTTCCAATATATTAAAAGTGAAAAACAGTTACTAGATTTAAAAAAACAACTAAAGTTACAAAATCCTCTATATGCTAACATGCTGTTTCTGATACGGTCTGCCTTTAGACTGTTACCAGCAAATCTATTGGGTAAAATTTATAATACCTTTCTTCGTAAAGATATTAAAAAATGAGTGAATGAAAATATGAAGCGTTTAGTAGACATAGTCATTTCTTTAATAGCTTTAAGTGTTCTGTCGCCAATATTTCTGATTGTTGCTTATAAGGTCCGTAAAAATTTAGGGTCACCCATATTCTTTTATCAAGAAAGACCAGGAAAGGACGGAAAATTATTTAAAATGATTAAGTTCCGTTCAATGAAAGATGCTTTTGATGCAGAAGGAAACCCGTTGCCAGATGAGGCACGTATTACCCCATTTGGTCAGAAATTGCGCTCTACAAGCTTAGATGAAATGCCTCAGCTCATTAATGTACTGAAAGGTGACATGAGTGTAGTTGGACCTCGTCCAATGCTTAAAGATTTTGTTGCACTATATTCACCAGAGCAGGCACGCCGTTTAGAAGTGCGTCCGGGAATGACAGGCCTTGCTCAGGTAAGTGGCCGTAATGAACTTGACTATGAAGAGCGATTTAAGTGTGATGTGTGGTATGTCGACAATCACAATGTTTGGGTCGACTTTAAAATTATGTTTAAAACAGTCAAAGTAATGACTAAGCGTGAAGGCATTAATGCGCCAGGACATGTTGGACCATCTTTATTTAAAGGTAATGATGCTCCAGAAAATGTTGATTCCTCTGTAAAGTAAATTTTATATCTTGAAATCTTTGTTATGATCAAAAAAGCAGTTTTACCCGTAGCCGGTCTAGGCACACGTTTTTTACCAGCAAGTAAGTCAATTCCAAAGGAAATGGTGACTGTTGTTGACCGTCCAGCCATTGAATATGTAGTGCGTGAGGCAGTTGAAGCAGGAATTGAGCAAATTATTTTGGTCACTCACTCTTCAAAAGCGTCAATTGAAAATTATTTTGACCGAAACTTTGAATTAGAAACAACATTAGAGCAAAAAAAGAAATTTGATTTACTTGCAGAAATTACCCAAATTGTTCCACCTCATGTGAGTGTTGTAAGTGTAAGACAACCTCAGCCTTTAGGGTTAGGACATGCGGTTTTATGTGCAAAGAGTATTGTTGGTCAAGATGATTTTGCTGTGTTATTACCAGATGTGTTGGTAAAAGACGACTCGGGGCGAAATGATTTAACCCGTATGATTGCACGTTATGATGCCAGCCAAGCCGCACAGATTATGGTAGAAGCTGTACCTGATAACCTTGTTGATCAATATGGGATTGTAGATGTAGCGCATAGCCCTAATGAGGGTGAAAGCGTTGCCATGCAAGGTATTGTCGAAAAACCTAATGTTGGTTCTGCACCTTCAAATCTTTCTGTAGTGGGTCGCTATATATTACCTGCAAAAATTATGCAACTTTTGGAAAACACGCCAAAAGGTGCAGGTAATGAAATTCAGTTAACAGATGCGATTGCGATGTTACAAGAAACAGATATTGTTGAAGCCTATCGTATGCAAGGCCAAACTTTTGACTGCGGTAGTAAGCTTGGTTATTTAAAAGCTGTATTACATTATGGCATTCAACATCCTAAATTAGGGTCAGAATTTAAACAGTTAATTCAAGAACTTAAGTTGTAGTATTGTGTAGTTCTACTTAAGCATTTGTAAAAACTGCTGAATATAATAAACAATCAATATATTCTCTTCCCTTAACGGGAAGAGAAATCTATAGAATATTAAAAAAACAGGTGTGCAATGAAAATCGCAGTGTTTGGAACCACCTTACACGCTGGTGTAATGGCAGCATTACTAGCTGAATATGGCAATCAGATTTATTGGTGCACAAGTGTCACCTGCGAAGAAAATATTTCTGTACTTTCCTATCAAGATCAAGAAGTTAATAACTATTTAAATAAACAAAGAAGATCGGGTTTTCTACAAGAAAGTCCTTTTTCTGCTATTCCTCTTGATGTTGAGGTTTATTTATTCTGTTTTAGCCCTACACAAATTCAGCTTGCTTTAAATACAGTTGAGAAGTTAAGTCAACGTCCTATTGTTCATCCTCGTTTAATGGTAAATGGTTCTACATTTGGCTTACATGGAACTGATCAGTTAAAACAATATTTACCAAAAGACGAGTGGGTCTATTTCCCTGATGTAATACAAGAGGGGAATGCCATTAATAGTGTATTGAATGTAAAGCATGTCATTGTTGGTGTTGAGTCCAATCATGCACGGGATACAATGCAAGAGTTGTTACGCCCATTTTTCCGTTTTAGTTATCAATACTTATTTATGCCGATCTTGGATGCTGAGTTTACTAAACTTAGTATTTCTGGCATGTTGGCGACCCGCATTAGTTATATGAATGACTTAGCTATGGTGGCAGAGAAACTCGGTATTGATATCGCCAACGTAAAGCATGGTATTGCGGCTGATACACGTATTGGTGCGGCTTACTTGTCCGCTGGAGTTGGTTTTGGCGGTGAAAATTTTTCGCATGATATTTTAACCCTTTCGAGTACTGTTTCTGAAACTGGGGCGAAAAGTCGACTGTTAGAGCAGGTATGGGCGATTAACGAACAACAAAAAGAAATTTTATTCCGTAAGCTGTGGAATTATTATCATTGTAATTTGAATGGTAAAACCGTGGCTATTTGGGGTGCATCCTTCAAAGAAAATACCTCAAGCATACATAACTCGCCAATTCATATTTTATTAGCTGCATTGTGGGCGCAAGGTGTCACAGTACGTTTGCATGATCCTCAAGCATTAGATGAAATTGCCGCTACATATGGTGAACGTAAGGATTTAATACTGTGTACTGATCAATATGAGGCTGCTCGAGGCGCACATGCCTTATGTTTGGTTACCGCATGGAAACAGTACTGGAGTCCTGACTTTAAGCAGTTACAACAATTGATGCAACATCCTTTAATTTTGGATGGGCGTAATATTTATGACCCAGCATATGTAAAGGCTAAGGGCTTTGCTTATGAAGGAGTAGGTCGTTTATGAGTAAATCTATCGAGAAATTTCCTAAAGAGTTGGTTTCACCTTTACTAAAATTACAGTTAATGGGTGAGAAAAATTCAAAGTTACACATAAAAGAATTGTTCGCTTCAGAACCAGATCGCTTTCAACAATATTCTATAAAATTTGATCCATTAGTTTTTGATTATAGTAAGCATCGTGTTACTAAAGACATTTTGGAACAATTGACTGCTCTTGCGAAAACTAAACAATTAAATCAATGGATTGAACGTCTTTTTTCACAAGATAAAGTAAATTGTACAGAGCAACGTGCAGCAATGCATTGGGCACTACGCTTACCAGTTAGCTATTCGAAGTTTCCAGAGTTAACGGCTCAAGTCCATAGCCAGTTACAACGTATGTATGCCTTAGTGGAAAAGATTCATGCTGGTCAATATCGCGGTGCAACCGGTGAAGTGATTCAAGATGTTGTGAACATTGGTGTGGGTGGTTCTGATTTAGGGCCACAAATGGTCACGCATGCGTTGTCAGATTTTAAAGTGAAAACGGCTAAACCTTTAAATGTTCACTTTGTATCGACTATGGATGGTAGTCAGTTGTCGGAGTTACTCCACCAACTTCGTCCAGAAACAACACTATTTATTATTTCTTCAAAATCTTTTGGAACGATTGATACTTTATCAAATGCCCAAACCGTACGTCAGTGGCTTGAAAAAACTTTGGGAACACATGCCCGAGTTTTAAAAAGTCATTTTGTTGGAGTATCAACAAAAGCAGATAAAATGACTGAATGGGGGATTGCCCCAGAAAATCAATTACTGCTTTGGGACTGGGTAGGTGGCCGTTACTCATTGTGGTCATGCATTGGTTTACCTATTGCGTTGAGTATCGGGGTTGAAGGTTTTCAGCAACTCTTAGCTGGTGCTCATGCAATAGATGAACATTTTCAAAATACAAGTTATGAGCAAAATATTCCTGTTTTAATGGGATTATTAGGCGTTTGGAACAATAATTTTTTAAATATTCAAACACATGCCGTATTGCCTTATGATGGTCGATTAAAGTATTTCGCTGCTTATTTACAGCAGCTTGAAATGGAATCTAATGGTAAATCGGTACAACGTGACGGTCAAAAAGTCGAACTCGATACGTGCCCAATTGTATGGGGTGAAGTTGGACCAAATGCTCAACATGCCTTCTATCAGTTATTACATCAGGGAACTCAAGCAGTCAGCTGTGACTTTATTGCCCCAGTCCAACGCTATAACGCTGACCATTTTACCTATGTTGAAAATGCAGACGCTTTAGTCGAACAGCATCATCTTGCATTATCGAATTGTTTGGCTCAATCAAGATTATTGGCCTTTGGTAATGACGCTTTAGACTCAACTGAATTAGAAAAACTGCCGATTTACAAGCAATATGAAGGTAACCAACCGAGTTCGACCTTATTATTGAAAGAGTTAAATCCGTATAGTTTGGGAATGTTAATTGCTTTATATGAGCATAAAGTTTTTGTGCAGTCCGTAATTTGGAATATTAACCCGTTTGATCAATGGGGTGTCGAAAAAGGCAAACAGATTGCTGATCAGCTATTACCTATTTTAAATGGGGTTCAAAATGATCTTTCATCATTAGATGCCTCAACACGTGGATTAATTAAAATATTATTAGGAAAAGTAGATGGCTAAAATCCTAGTTGCTGGTGGAGCTGGTTATATTGGTTCACACACCTGTGTAGAGCTTTTAAATGCCGGTCATGAAGTTATTGTTTTTGATAATCTATCAAACAGCTCAGAAGAATCATTAACGAGAGTTCAGGATATCACACAAAAGAGTTTAGCTTTTGTGCAGGGCGATATTCGTAATGCACATGAACTTGATCGTGTATTTCAGGATCATTCAATTGATGCTGTGATTCACTTCGCAGGTTTAAAAGCAGTAGGTGAAAGTCAGGAAAAACCACTGATTTATTTTGATAATAATATTGCTGGTAGTATTCAACTGGTTAAGTCGATGGAAAAGGCAGGTGTCTATACGCTTGTGTTTAGTTCTTCTGCGACAGTATATGATGAGACCAATATATCTCCATTAAATGAAGATATGCCAACAGGTATGCCAAGTAATAACTATGGTTATACTAAACTGATAGTTGAGCAATTATTACAAAAGCTATCAGATTCAAATTCTAAATGGTCGATAGCTTTACTACGCTATTTTAACCCAGTTGGTGCACATAAGAGTGGCCGTATTGGTGAAGACCCACAAGGTATTCCAAATAATTTAATGCCATATGTGACTCAAGTTGCTGTGGGGCGCCGTGAGAAACTATCTATTTATGGTAATGATTACGATACAGTAGATGGTACAGGTGTGCGAGATTATATCCATGTTGTTGACTTGGCGAATGCACATTTATGTGCTTTAAATAACCGATTAGAAGCGACAGGTTGCCGTGCATGGAATATTGGTACAGGTAACGGTTCATCTGTTTTACAAGTTAAAAATACATTTGAACAAGTGAATGGTGTACCTGTTACTTTTGAGTTTGCTCCACGTAGAGCAGGGGATGTTGCGACTTCTTTTGCGGACAATACTCGCGCAGTTGCTGAATTAGGTTGGAAACCTCAATATGGTTTAGAGGATATGCTTAAAGATAGTTGGAATTGGCAAAAGCAGAACCCGAGAGGATTTAATTAAGAATATATTTATTTCGGTTAAGAAAAATTTATTCTTATAATTAGTATCTAATATGAAAGGGTAAATGAGATTGAAATATTAATTTACCCTTTTAAATATATTTATTTTTTTGTAAGATTTTTGCTGTAATTTATAAAAGGCAGTTCAATTCTTCTATAAAAAAATATTGAACATAAACATATAAAAGTCCAAGTGAAAAAACTTAAAATATAATATAAAATTGAATTATTAAATATTTTTAAAGAATAGCATGCTGTATTTAGTAAAAACCAAAATATACCATGTATTAAATAAATACTGTAGCTAGCGTCCCCAAGTAATCGGAACCCATAATTAGTTAATAATCCAAACCAATTTGCTCCTAAGACGATTGAAAAAAATAATAATGCATATAATATAGGTAATAAATACTTTATTTTCAAAATAAAAAAATGATCGGTATTTGAGCCTATCAAGAAACATGCCATTAGTAAAGCTAAAGATATAATATTTAGATTTGTTTTTTTAATTCTAATTTTATTTGATATACGAGCTTTTATAATTTTCTTAGATATAAATCCAATAGTAAAATACCAAGAAAAAAGGATAATTTGGATATAGCTTGGTTTTTTAAAATATATTAAAATATATGTTAGGATTAAAAAAATAATTAAATATATTATTGTATTTTTAATATTATCTTTTTTAAATAAAATAGATAGTAAGGGTAATGAAAAATAAAATAGCCATTCCCATTGTAGTGACCAAGTAACACCCGCATTAATTGAACTGGAGAAATGAAAATTATTAAAGTTAGGTCTAAAATTAAATAAACCTGCATCAAGCCAAAATAATAATTTAATAAAATCAGTAATCCCAAACAATATAATAGAGATAATAATGCAGATTAGAGATGATATATAGGCCATAGGGGCAATTCTAAAAAATCTTTTTATATAAAAGTCTTTCCAATTATTTTTCTTAAAGGGTATTTCTGCAAAAAGATAGCCAGAAATGATAAAAAATACGGCTACTCCAAAACCACCAATATAGTTCTCAAAAGATATAGTATGAGACCATTCACCATATTTAAAAAAATTTATAGATAGGTAACTATGATGGAATGCTACAAAACTTGCTAAGAAATAGCGAAAACCATCTAGGTTATTTTCTCTACTCAGCATTGATTCATTAATTTCAATTGAATTTTTAAAAAAAATATTTATTATAAAACCCATGGAAAGAATACAAAAAAATATCCATATAAATTCAAGCATTTTTTACTCATATATAAAATAGGTTTGATAATCTATTATACTACATTAAATAAATTTTTATTAAAAAACTTGCTGGACTGTGAGCTTTTATTTTTTAAGTGTATTTAATTAATTTGTATATTAAATTAATGTGAAGGTCTATTTTAAGGATTATAAGATTTAATTATTTTATTAATATAATTCGTTCTAATTATAAAATAAATTTATATTTATAAGCTTAAAAATAAATAAGATAGAAATAATGATTTATATATAATTATTCAAAAAGAGATGGAAAAATAATTTTCCATCTCTGGTGTGTAGAAATTATTAAGACTGAATTAATCCAGTCAACTCATCTACATAATGTTGCATTGGCTGAGCTTGGCGATCGGCACGGCTTTCAATGTTGAGACGTAGTAAAGGCTCAGTGTTTGAAGCACGCACATTAAAGCGCCATGCGCCAAAATCGAGGCTTACACCATCGGTACGATCAATTTGTGGATCTTGCTCGGCATAGAAGTCGAAAATCTTTTGAATCGTAGTTTGCGTATCGGCTACTTTAAAGTTGATTTCACCACTACAAGGGAACTTGGCAATCATATTTTCAACGAGTGTTGAGAGAGATTGTCCTGTTTCAGAGAGTAGAGCAATGGTGAGTAACCAGGGAATCATACCACTGTCACAGTAAGCAAAATCACGGAAATAGTGGTGAGCACTCATTTCACCGCCGTATACGGCATTGTGTTCACGCATAACATCTTTAATAAATGCATGCCCCGATTTTGACTGTACAGCAACACCTTTATATTCGTCGACGATATCAAATGTGTTCCACACTAAACGTGGGTCATGCACAATTTTTTCGCCTGACTGTTTGATTAAGAAAGCTTGAGCCAATAGACCAACAATATAGTAGCCCTCAATGAATTGTCCTTTTTCATCGAACAGGAAACAGCGGTCAAAGTCGCCGTCCCATGCAATACCCATATCTGCTTTATGCTCAAGAACAGCATTTCGGGTACTGTCACGGTTTTCAATTAAAATTGGGTTAGGGATCCCATTTGGGAAAGTACCATCTGCTTCATGATGAATTTTAATAAATTCAACCGGTACATTAAGCGCTTTAAATTTTTCTTCCATGGCATCAATCACATGACCAGCTGCACCATTACCTGCGTTTACCACCAATTTAAGGGGGCGGATTTTTGCAGGTTCGATATAGGTAATTAAGTGATCAACGAACTCGGGCAAGATGTTGTAGCTTTGAGTTGTGCCTTTTTGGTTAGCTTCTTCAAAATTATTGCTTTCTGCTAAAGCCTGAATTTCTTTTAAACCTGTATCTGCACTAATTGGACGAGCATTTTCTCGAACCAATTTCATACCGTTATAGTCCATTGGGTTATGACTAGCAGTAACTTCAATTCCACCTTGTACATCTAAATGAAAAGCTGCGAAGTAAACTTCTTCAGTACCCGTCATGCCTAAATCAAGCACATTCACACCCGCATCATTTAAACCACGGATGGTCGCTTGTTTTAAAGCCTCACTGCTTAGACGAATATCACAACCTACAACCACGGTCTTTGGTTTATAGATTTGTCCATATGCGCGGCCAATTTTATAGGCGATTTCTTCATTCAATTCGGTGCCGAGTTTACCTCGGATATCATAAGCTTTAAAACACGTTAAAGTAGTCATTATTCAATTCAATACAAGTGGTTTGAGTTGTGTGCACATTATACATAGATCATTAAATGGTTATGTTTATAGTTTTTATACTGAAATTTTTCACTTCATTTCTATAGACCTGATCTAAATTTATAAAAAAGCTTTTTTACGACTTTAGTCTAATAATTAAATTCAAAAGTTTGAAATGTCTTGATTTTACTTGTTACTATTGGTCTTACCAATTATGGTGATTATTTAATGATTGATCTTGCCAGCATCTGTGTTTATGATGCGGTCTGTGGTTTAAGGAACAACATTTGCACTTAATTTTTAATTGGTCATACCAATTGTGTTAAATGTTTAAGAATTTAAGGTACAAAAATTCGCCCCGGCATTTCAAGGAGATGACAATGCTCAATATGTGGCAACAACTTTATGACCCTTTAAATAATATTTGGCTGTCCAGTGCGGTTGCATTAATCCCGATTATTTTCTTCTTTTTAGCATTAGCAGTTTTTCGTTTAAAAGGCAGTATTGCGGGTACAGGTACAGTCATTATTGCATTATTGATTGCACTATTTTTCTATCAAATGCCGGGTCAAATGGCCTTTGCGTCAATCATTTACGGTTTCTTCTACGGTCTATGGCCAATTTCATGGATCATTATCGGGGCAGTTTTTCTATACAAAATTTCGGTAAAAACAGGCCAGTTTGAGATTATTCGCTCAAGCATTTTGTCGATTACCGAAGACCAACGTCTGCAAATGCTATTGGTTGGTTTTGCATTCGGTACTTTCCTTGAAGGGGCGGCGGGGTTTGGTGCTCCTGTAGCAATTACCGCTGCACTCCTTGTTGGTTTAGGCTTTAAGCCACTTTACGCTGCTGGTTTATGTTTAATTGTAAATACGGCGCCAGTGGCATTTGGTGCAATGGGTATTCCAATTATTGTGGCGGGGCAGGTTTCTGGTGTAGACACCATGGAAATTAGCCAAATGGTGGGTCGTCAGTTGCCGTTTTTAACGCTGATCGTGCTGTTCTGGATTATGGCGATTATGGATGGCTGGCGTGGTGTTAAAGAAACTTGGCCTGCAGTGTTAGTCGGTGGTGGCGCTTTTGCGATTGCTCAATATCTTACATCTAACTTCATTGGTCCAGAGTTACCAGACATTACCGCAGCAATTGCGTCATTAGTGAGCTTAACTTTACTGTTCCGTGTTTGGAAACCAAAACATATTTTCCGTTTTGAACCTGAAGCGGGTCAGAATTTGACTCAGCAACCTACCACGGTTCAACGTTATAGCATTGGCAAAATTGTGAAGGCATGGTCTCCATTTGCCATCTTAACCGTGATGGTCACCATCTGGAGCATTAAGCCATTTAAAGCATTATTTGCAAAAGATAGTGCTCTTGAACACTGGATTTTTAAACTTGAAGTACCGTATTTGCATAAATTGGTCGAAAAAATGCCGCCAATTGTGGCAGAGATAAAGCCATACGAAGCGATTTATAAGTTTGACTGGTTCTCTGCAACAGGTACTGCAATTTTTATTGCCGCAATCATCACTGCTATTTTCTTAAAAATGAAAGCAAGTGAGGCAGTTACAACCTTTGGTGAAACACTCAATGAGCTAAAAACACCGATTTATTCAATTGGTATGGTGTTGGCTTTTGCTTTTATTGCGAACTATTCAGGTTTATCTGCAACTTTAGCTTTGGCTCTATCGCATACGGGGCATGCGTTTACTTTCTTCTCACCATTTTTGGGCTGGCTTGGTGTATTCCTTACGGGTTCAGATACCTCTTCAAACGCTTTGTTCTCGGCTCTACAGGCGACCACAGCTCAGCAAATCGGTATTCCCGAAGTATTGTTGGTGGCTGCTAATACCAGCGGTGGTGTGACAGGTAAAATGATTTCTCCGCAGTCGATTGCGATTGCTTGTGCTGCGGTAGGCTTAGTTGGAAAAGAGTCTGACTTGTTCCGTTTCACGGTAAAACATAGCATCATATTCACTGTCTTTGTTGGCATCATTATTACGGTTCAGGCTTATCTTGTTCCGTGGATGATTCCATAACTCCAGTGAAGGAAACGCGATGAGAATCTCCGATCAAGTGGTCATGAAATTGCAGGCATTAATTGAAGAACGTCACATGAAAAAAGGTGACCGTTTGCCCGCCGAACGCCAGCTTGCAAATAGCTTAGGAGTTTCTCGTCCGTCTTTGCGTGAAGCAATTCAACAGCTCAATAGTCAAGGGGTGCTCAGTAGCCGCCGTGGCGATGGGACTTATATTCAGCAGTTACCTGAACAGTGGCCACAGCAACTCATTGTGAACCCAATTAGTAACCTGATTGAAGAAGATCCGCTGTACCGTTTTGATGTGCAAGAGGCGCGGTTACTACTTGAAGGTGGTACGGCATGGTATGCCGCATTGCGCTCAACGCCTGAAGATCGCGCCAAAATCCATCATTATTTTAATGAAATTAGTCGCCATCAAAATGCAGGTGACTCAGCACAGGCTGCGGTGGCCGATGCTGAATTCCACTTAGCGATTGCTGAAGCATCTCACAATGTGGTGCTGATTCAAATGATGCGTAGCTTGTTTGATTTGTTGCAATACAACGTTTTGTTAGGACGTAAAAAAGTTTATAACGATCCCGTAAATGGTGACTTGCTGAGCGAGCAGCATTTTCAGGTAATGGATGCTATTGATCGTAAAGATCCCGAGGCCGCACGCCAAGCTGTCTGCGGTCATATTGAATTTGTGATTAATCATGTGCGTTCTCTGGATGAAGATGAAGCTCGCCAGAAACGTGCAAACCGTTTAAATAGAGTTGATTCAAAATGATTATTTCTTCTGGTAATGATTATCGTGCTGCGGCACAACGTCGCTTACCCCCATTTTTATTTCACTATATTGATGGTGGAGCGTATGCGGAATATACCTTAAAGCGTAACGTACAAGATTTGTCAGAAATTGCATTGCGTCAGCGTGTGCTGAATGACATGTCCGCGTTGAGTTTAGAGACAAAACTGTTTAATGAAACGCTGTCGATGCCAGTTGCCTTGGCGCCTGTGGGTTTAACAGGTATGTATGCACGCCGTGGTGAAGTACAAGCCGCAATGGCAGCCGATAAAAAGGGTATTCCATTTACGCTTTCAACGGTTTCTGTTTGTCCGATTGAGGAAGTTGCACCTGCAATTAACCGTCCAATGTGGTTTCAGCTTTATGTATTACGTGACCGTGGTTTTATGCGTAATGCTTTGGAACGTGCAAAAGCGGCGGGTTGTTCAACACTGGTATTTACCGTAGATATGCCTGTACCAGGTGCACGTTATCGTGATGCTCATTCGGGTATGAGTGGGCCAAATGCTGCGATGCGTCGTTATATGCAGTCAGTGTTTCATCCGCATTGGTCATGGAATGTGGGTTTAATGGGTCGTCCGCACGACTTGGGAAATATCTCTAAATATTTAGGTAAGCCGACTGGGCTTGAAGACTATATTGGCTGGTTAGGCTCGAACTTTGACCCATCAATTTCATGGAAGGACCTTGAGTGGATTCGTGAGTTTTGGGATGGCCCAATGGTGATTAAAGGTATTTTAGATCCTGAAGATGCCAAAGATGCTGTGCGTTTTGGTGCAGATGGGATTGTAGTGTCGAATCACGGCGGTCGTCAGTTAGATGGCGTGATGTCGTCTGCTCGAGCATTACCTGCAATTGCTGATGCAGTGAAAGGTGATTTGGCGATTTTGGCTGACTCAGGCATTCGTAATGGTTTAGATGTGGTGCGTATGTTAGCGCTCGGTGCCGATACGGTTTTACTTGGCCGTGCGTTTGTGTATGCCTTGGCAGCAGCAGGTGGACAAGGGGTCTCGAACTTACTTGATTTGATCGATAAAGAAATGCGTGTTGCGATGACGCTGACAGGTGCTAAGTCGATTTCGGATATTAATGCGGATTGTTTAGTACAGGCGATGAAGCAAGGTTTTTAAGAAATAATTTTTAAGTGAAGCAGTAAGCACAGCCTCAAAATTTGATGATTTGCTAATGTTTTGCGTATAGGCATTTGTCACTTTTGAAAGGTCAAAAGTAACCAAAAACCTTTTGTTGAGCAAACCGCACTTCCTTGTACAGTTGCTCAACAGGCGGCATCCCTGCCGCCAACCACGATAGTAAATATAGGGCTGATTCCCATTAGAGAATGAGCTAATTAAATTATAAATTACAAACGGTAAGATCCCGTCGTGTTGGTCTAATTTGATAAATGGATGACCAAAAGGAAACCATCATGCAAACATTTTCTCCTCAAGCAGTGATCGAACGCTTACAAAATATTGTAGGGCGTTCTTATGTTTTGACCGATGACCAAAGTACGCGTCAATATCGTCAAGGTCGTCGTTTTGGTGAGGGGAAAGTACTTGCTGTGGTGGTGCCGGGTACCTTGCTAGAGCAATGGCAAGTGTTGCAGGCTGCAATTGATGCAGACTGTATTGTGATTATGCAGGCAGCAAATACAGGACTCACTGGTGGTTCAACGCCATATGGCGATGATTATGATCGTCCTGTGTTGGTCATGAGTACGCGCCGATTAAAGGGCATTCAGGTCATTCATGACGGTAAGCAAGTGATTTGTTTACCGGGTGCGACCTTAGATAATTTAGAGCAAATTTTAAAGGGCTATGACCGTGAACCTCATTCGGTGATTGGTTCATCTTGTATTGGGGCATCAGTACTAGGCGGTGTGTGTAATAACTCGGGCGGTGCATTGGTACGCCGTGGACCTGCGTATACTGAACTGGCGTTATATGCTCAGGTGAACGCTACTGGTCAGTTAGAACTGGTGAACCATTTAGGGGTGAATTTAGGCTCGACTACTGAAGAGATTTTGACTCGTTTAGAGAAACAGCAATACCAAGCCACAGATATTTTAGATGATAGTGAAAAGCAGGCATCTGACCATCGCTATGCGCATGATGTGACGCAAGTTGATGAAGATACGCCTGCTCGGTTTAATGCAGACCCGTCACGTTTGTTTGAAGCATCGGGTTCGGCTGGGAAAGTCTGTGTGTTTGCGGTACGCCTTGATACCTATGAAAAAGTAGAGAGCAATGTTTTTTATATTGGTACTAATGATGCCGATGACTTAACAGCGATTCGTCGTTACTTACTGCCCTCACTGCCAAGCCTGCCGATTGCGGGTGAATATATTCACCGAGATGCTTACCTGATTGGTGAAAAGTATGGAAAAGACACATTCTTATTTATTGAGAAATTTGGCACAGCCAATGTTCCAAAAGCTTTTGCGATGAAAGATAAAGTCGATGGCTTTTTAGAAAGATTCAAAATTAAAGGCTTAACGGATCATATTTTACAAGCGATTACCTTCTTTTTACCGAGCCATTTGCCGAAGCGTATGACCGAATATCGAGATCGTTATGAGCACCATTTAGTGCTGCGTGTTGAAAATAATTCAAAAGCTCAAACCGAGCAGTTTTTAAAAGAATATTTTGCAGTGCATCAGTCAGGTAGCTATTTCGTATGTAGCGAAGAGGAAGGCCGAAAGGCCTTCTTGCACCGCTTTGCGATTGCGGGGGCGGCAATTCGTTATCGTGATACGCACCGTAGTGAAGTTGAAGATATTGTAGCGCTTGATATTGCGTTACGTCGTAATGACCGCGAATGGGTAGAGCAACTACCAGCCGAGATGGAAAACAAAATTCTCCATAAACTCTATTATGGGCATTTCTTTTGTCATGTGTTCCATCAAGACTATATTCTTAAAAAGGGCAATGACCCTTTAGAAATGGAACATCAAATGTGGAAATTACTCGATGCGCGCCGTGCTGAATATCCAGCAGAGCATAATGTTGGGCACCTTTACATTGCCAAGCCTGCCTTAGCGAATTTCTATCAAAAACTCGACCCAACCAACAGCTTTAATGTGGGGATTGGACATACCTCAAAACTGAAATATTGGGGCAAGGCTAAATCGTAATATCGAGACATAAAAAAAGGCGCCGAAGCGCCTTTTTTTATAGATGTATTATGCCGCTTCTGTTGATTTAGCAAGTACTTCTGCAACTGCTTTAGCAACAGTGTAAACATTGTTCATGTTTAAACCTGCTACACAAATACGGCCACTACGTACTAAGTAGATTGCATATTCTTCACGCAAGATATCCACTTGCTCAGCAGTTAAACCTGTGTAACTGAACATACCTTTTTGGTTTACAAGGTAGCTAAAGTCACGGTCTGGTAATGCTTTAGTAAGTTCGTCTTTCAAGATGCTACGCATTTTAATAATACGCTCACGCATCTCTTTCACTTCACCTTGCCATTGTTGGTTAAGTTCAGCGTCATTTAACACTTCATCAACTAACCAAGCACCTGTTGTAGGAGGGCTAGAGTAAATACGGCGTACAGTTGCTTTTAACTGACCGAATGTGCACTGAGCAGCTTCTGCATCGTCACATACGAAAGTTAAGCCGCCAACGCGCTCGCCATATAAAGAGAAGATTTTAGAGAACGAGTTGCTCACAATGAAGTTTAGACCTGCTTGGTCTAAAGCACGGATTGCATACGCATCTTCTTCCATACCGTCACCAAAACCTTGGTAAGCGATGTCTAGGAATGGAATAAGGTTACGGTCTTTTAATACTGCAATCACTTGGTCCCATTGCGCTGGGTTTAAGTCAGCACCCGTTGGGTTATGGCAGCATGGGTGCAACAACACAATGCTTTGCTCAGGCAAAGTTTTAAGTGTTGAAAGCATACCGTCAAAATCTACACCACGCGTTTCGTTATCGAAATATGGGTAGAAATGAGTCTTGATGCCAGCGCCATTGAAAATCGCAACGTGGTTATCCCAAGTTGGTTGGCTTACCCAAACGTCTGAATTTGGGAAATAAGTTTTTAAGAAATCCGCACCAACTTTCAATGCACCTGAACCACCAAGTGTTTGGATGGTTACAGCACGGCCAGCTTTAACTGCTGGACTGTTTGCACCAAATAAAAGTGCTTGAATTGCTTCACGGTAAGGTTTGAAGCCTTCCATTGGCAAATAAAGTTTGGTTTTACCGTTTTTAGGCTCGATACGCTTTTGCGCTTCAATAATGGTCTCTAACTGAGGAACAATGCTGTCTTCGTTATAGTAAAGACCAATACTCAAGTTTACTTTTCCAGAACGAGTATCAGCATTGAACTGTTCCATTAAAGAGAGGATTGGATCGCCTGCGTATGGGGGGATATGTTGAAACATCAAAAAAGTCCTTTCATTCAACAATATGCATAGTGCTGGGTTTTTTCTGTCTCGAAAAATACGCCACAACTATGTCGATGCTCAATAATGTATCAATAAAGCTACCGTGAAGCACCTGATAATTTCACTAATATCGATATTTTCTGGATGAAAATGATAAAAAGATTTAAAAGAAATTACGGTAAATAGATACTAATTTATAACTCATGCTTTCATTCAAACAGATTGTCTACAATCTTGCTGTAATACATTGGTTGTAGACTAAAGTTTGAAACAAAAGATTAGCGGTCGAAAAGCAAGTGAGAAATAGTCATAAAACCATGGATAAAATAACCCTAAACAATTGTTTTATAAATATTAAATAGTAAGTGAGGTAATGCTTTAAATATAAGGTGAAATGTCAGTCCTAACGATAAAAATTGACCTGATGCGTTCTGTAAAGTGTCAACAATCACCTTGATTTTTTTCATTCATACCGCTATAAAACTCATAATTGATTAAAAATTGTCGACAATATGCAAGATTTGACCTTCGCACCAGAGCCATTACAAAGTCAGGGAAGAACACTGACCGAGAATGTATTTAAGCAAATACAGACGGCGATTGTTTTGGGTCAAATTCCGGCAGGCAGCAAGATTTCCGAGCCTGAACTGGCACGCACTTACGGCATTAGTCGTGGGCCTTTGCGTGAAGCAATTCATCGCCTTGAAGGTCAACGTTTGGTTGAGCGCACAGCTCATGTGGGCGCGCGCGTGGTTTCGCTCTCACTGCAACAGTTTAAAGAGCTTTACCAGATTCGTGCATCTTTAGAAGGTTTGGCCTGCAAACTTGCTGCTCAGCATATTGATAAAAAGCAAATTTTGGCGCTGCGTGATGTTTTACGTATGCATGCCGAAGATGAAAACTTTAAAGCAGGTAAGGGATATTACTTGCAAGAAGGGCAGGACGATTTTCACTACTGCATTATCAAAAGTAGTGGCAATAAAACGCTAGAAAAAATGCTATGTGATGAGCTTTATCACCTCATCCGTATGTACCGAATTCAGTTTTCAAACACACCCGATCGACCGAGCAAAGCTTGGGACGAACATATCCGTATTTTAGATGCAATTGCAGAAGGCGATGGTGAACTTGCCGAGCTGCTCATGCATCGACATATCAATGCTTCTTACAAAATTATTGAGCAAACACTGCTACAAGCACAAGGAGAACATAACAATGGCTAAACAATCCGCAGGTCAGCTATTTCGCGATGCAGTAGCCCAAGAAAAGCCATTACAAGTGGTTGGAACCATCAATGCCAATCATGCACTTTTGGCAAAACGTGCAGGTTATAAAGCGATTTACTTATCAGGTGGTGGTGTAGCCGCTGGTTCTTTAGGCTTACCTGATTTGGGAATTAGTAACCTTGATGATGTGTTGACAGACGTACGCCGTATTACTGATGTATGTGATCTTCCATTATTAGTCGATGCCGACACAGGTTTTGGTGCTTCTGCATTTAATATTGCGCGTACTACAAAAGCACTGATCAAGTTTGGTGCTGCGGCAATGCACATTGAAGACCAAGTAGGCGCAAAACGTTGTGGACACCGCCCGAACAAAGCCATTGTGACTCAAGAAGAAATGGTTGACCGTATTAAAGCAGCGGTTGATGCGCGTGGTGATGACAGCTTCGTGATTATGGCACGTACAGATGCATTGGCAGTAGATGGCTTGCAAGCTGCAATTGACCGTGCGGGTGCCTACATTGAAGCGGGTGCAGACATGTTGTTCCCTGAAGCAATTACCGAGCTTGATATGTACAAGCAATTTGCTCAGAAGACTGGCGCACCAATTTTGGCAAACATTACCGAGTTTGGGTCTACACCACTGTTTACCACTGAAGAGTTAGCATCTGCCGATGTAAGCCTTGCGCTTTATCCACTTTCTGCTTTCCGTGCCATGAACAAGGCAGCCGAAACTGTGTATGAAACCTTACGTAAAGAAGGCACGCAAAAGAACGTGATTGATATTATGCAGACGCGTAAAGAGTTATATGAACGCATTAATTACTACGCGTTTGAAGACTACTTAGACAATGCATTTGCTAAAAAGAAATAAACCAACCTTCTTTTAAAAGAAGGGGAAGCGATGGTCTTGGCTATCGTGAGGGCGGCATGGATGCCGCTACGTTGGACTGCGATATAGGGATATATCGTCAGACCAACAAGGATTTTTGCTTACTTTTCATCCGTGAAAAGTAAGGCGAACGGCAGGTTAATCCAAAAATTGGATGAGAACTCGGCAAGACGCTGTCGCGTTTTTACCCAAGTAAAAATTGAACAAACAACAAATTCTGGTTGATATAAAGGATGATTCTATGAGCTCAAATGAAACAACAACAGGCTTCAAACCAAAAAAATCAGTTGCACTTAGCGGACAAGTTGCAGGCAACACAGCACTTTGTACCGTAGGACGTAGCGGTAACGACTTGCACTATCGTGGCTATGACATTCTTGACCTTGCAGCGGGTAGCCAGTTTGAAGAAGTTGCTCACTTGCTCGTACATGGCAAATTACCAAACAAAGCTGAACTCAAAGCCTATAAAGCAAAATTAAAAGCACTTCGTGGCTTACCTGCAGCACTTAAAACTGCACTTGAACAATTACCACCGTCTGCACACCCAATGGATGTGATGCGTACAGGTGTGTCAGTGCTAGGTTGTTTAACACCAGAACATGAAGACCACAACGAAGCTGGCGCAAAAGACATTGCTGACAAATTAATGGCAAGCCTAGGTTCAATGCTGCTTTATTGGTACCACTTCAGCAACAACGGTCGTCGTATTGAAGTTGAAACAGATGACGACTCAATTGCAGCACATTTCTTACATTTACTTCATGGCGAAAAACCATCTGAAGAATGGATTCAAGCAATGCATACCTCTCTTATTTTGTATGCTGAGCACGAGTTTAACGCGTCTACATTTACGTCACGTGTAGTTGCAGGTACAGGTTCTGACATGTACTCAGCAATTACTGGTGGTATTGGTGCGCTTCGTGGACCTAAACATGGTGGTGCAAACGAAGTTGCATTCGTCATTCAACAGCGTTACGACAACGCAGACGAAGCAGAAGCTGACATCCGTAAACGTGTTGAAAATAAAGAAGTCGTAATCGGTTTTGGTCACCCTGTCTATACAGTTTCTGACCCACGTAACGAAGTGATCAAGAAAGTTGCGCACGACTTAGCAGAAACACAAGAGAACACCAAAATGTACCTCATCGCTGAGCGTTTAGAAGCAGTGATGAAAGAAGTGAAAAATATGTTCCCGAACCTCGACTGGTTCAGTGCGGTGAGCTATCACTTAATGGGTGTTCCAACTGCAATGTTCACACCATTGTTCGTGATTGCACGTACAGCAGGCTGGTCAGCACACGTGATCGAACAACGTCAAGACGGCAAAATCATTCGTCCAAGCGCGAACTACACAGGTCCTGAAAACCTCGAATTTAAACCATTGGCGGAGCGTGGTTAATGAACACAAAATACCGTAAACCGCTGGCAGGTACCCAGCTTGAATATTACGACGTGCGTCAAGCCGTTGAAGATATTCAGCCAGGCGCATACGAAAAACTGCCTTACACCTCTAAAGTACTCGCAGAGCAATTGGTACGCCGTGCCGATGCCGAGAACTTAACTGCTTATTTAACGCAGTTGATTGAACGCCGTCAGGACTTGGACTTTCCTTGGTACCCTGCACGCGTGGTGTGTCATGACATCTTGGGTCAAACAGCTTTGGTTGACCTTGCAGGTTTACGTGATGCGATTGCTGACAAAGGCGGTGACCCATCTAAAGTCAACCCAGTTGTGCCGACTCAGCTGATTGTCGACCACTCTTTAGCAGTGGAGTACGGTGGTGCTGACCCAGACGCTTTTGTAAAAAACCGTGCTGTTGAAGACCGTCGTAATGAAGACCGTTTCCACTTTATTGAGTGGACCAAAACTGCATTTAAAAATGTCGATGTGATCCCTGCGGGGAACGGCATTATGCACCAGATTAACCTAGAGAAAATGTCTCCGGTGATTCAGGCGCGTGATGGTGTGGCATTCCCAGACACATGTGTCGGTACAGACTCACATACACCACATACCGATGCGCTTGGCGTAATTTCTGTGGGTGTTGGTGGCTTAGAAGCTGAAAACGTAATGTTGGGCCGCGCATCTTGGATGCGTCTGCCAGACATTATTGGTGTTGAGTTTGTAGGTCAACGTCAAGCAGGCATTACTGCAACAGATATCGTACTTGCTCTAACTGAATTCTTGCGTAAAGAACGCGTTGTTGGTGCATACCTTGAGTTCTTTGGTGAAGGCGCTGACAGCATGTCTGTGGGTGATCGCGCAACCATTTCGAACATGACACCTGAGTATGGCGCTACAGCTGCGATGTTCTACATCGACCAAAACACGATTGACTACTTACGCCTAACAGGCCGTGAAGATGCTCAAGTGGCATTGGTTGAACAGTACGCAAAAGAAATCGGCCTTTGGGCATCTGACATGACCAAAGCAGAGTACCCACGTGTACTTCGTTTTGATCTATCAAAAGTAACCCGTAACATTGCTGGTCCATCAAACCCACATGCACGCGTTTCAACTGCGGACTTAAAAGAAAAAGGCATTGCAGGCGTTGTTGAAAACCGTTCTGACGGCTTAATGCCAGATGGAGCAATCATTATTGCTGCAATTACTTCATGTACTAACACTTCTAACCCACGTAATACCGTGGCGGCAGGCTTGTTGGCACGTAAGGCAAATGAGCTTGGTTTGGTTCGTAAACCTTGGGTGAAATCATCATTTGCACCAGGTTCAAAAGCGGCTGCACTTTACCTTGAAGAAGCAGGTGTTCTAAAAGACTTAGAGAAACTTGGTTTTGGTATTGTGGCTTACGCTTGTACAACGTGTAACGGTATGTCGGGTGCGTTAGATCCAGTCATCCAGCAAGAAATTATTGACCGTGACTTGTACGCAACAGCAGTACTCTCTGGTAACCGTAACTTCGATGGCCGTATCCATCCTTATGCAAAACAAGCATTCTTGGCATCTCCACCGCTTGTCGTGGCGTATGCAATCGCGGGTACGATTCGTTTTGACATCGAAAAAGATGCGTTAGGTCATGACAAAGACGGTAACCCAATTTACCTCAAAGACATTTGGCCATCTGACGCTGAAATTGATGCCTTAGTTAAAGAAGCTGTGAAGCCTGAACAGTTCCGTAAAGTCTACATTCCAATGTTTGACTTAGGTGTAACCGTAGAGGCCGAAAGTCCGCTTTATGACTGGCGTCCACAAAGTACTTACATCCGCCGTCCGCCATATTGGGAAGGGGCGTTGGCTGCACCACGTACTTTAGCGAACATGCGTCCACTTGCGATTTTGGGTGACAACATCACTACCGACCACTTGTCGCCTTCAAATGCGATTTTGATGGACTCGGCTGCGGGTGAATACCTTCACAAAATGGGCGTACCAGAAGAAGACTTTAACTCATACGCAACGCACCGTGGTGACCATTTGACTGCACAACGTGCAACATTTGCCAACCCGAAACTGTATAACGAAATGGTAGTTCGCTCAGACGGCACCATTAAGCAAGGTTCAAAAGCGCGTGTAGAGCCAGAAGGCGAAGTAATGCGTATGTGGGAAGCAATTGAAACCTACATGAACCGTAAACAGCCGTTAATTATTATCGCGGGTGCTGACTACGGTCAGGGTTCAAGCCGTGACTGGGCTGCGAAAGGGGTACGCCTTGCAGGTGTTGAAGCAATTGTGGCAGAAGGTTTTGAGCGTATTCACCGTACCAACTTGGTGGGTATGGGCGTGTTACCGCTTGAGTTTAAACCGGGCGTAAACCGCAAGACTTTAAAACTAGATGGTACAGAGCTTTATAGCGTGATTGGTAATATTGCGCCGCGTTCGACTTTAACTTTAGTGATTGAACGTGCCACATCAGATGGTAAAGAAGAGATTGTTGAAGTGCCTGTGACTTGCCGTTTAGATACAGAAGAAGAAGTTTCTGTATATGAAGCGGGTGGTGTATTACAACGTTTTGCACAAGACTTTTTAGAAGGCCAAGTGGCTTAATACTTTAGTTAAGGATAATTGATATTGTTCAAAAAAAGCCCTATCTTAATGATGGGGTTTTTTATTGAGCGTAATAGTGGAAAGATATTTAGATTTAGACGGTGATTCTGGAATTCACGCATATGAAATTGGTGATACATATATAAGAGTGCAGTTTGATAGGACCTTTAAAATTTATACTTATAGTTATAGAAGTGCAGGCGCGGGCCGAGTTGAAGATATGAAACAACTAGCTAGAAATGGAGATGGTCTAAATTCTTATATTATGAGATACGCTAAAACTCTATATGAATAATTTAATTATTAGAATTCAATAAAAATATTAAGGGTAAGAGTTTTTAATATTAAGTTTAATTTTTTGGCTAAGTACAAATATGTCTGTTGAAAACATTTTTGAAAGAATTGAGTTGCTAAATAAGGCTGTAAGAGATTATTTTGTAAAGTTAAATGAACATAGTATATGGTTATTTCTTTCAATAATGGGTTGGATAGGTATACCTAATGAGCAAAAATCTATAAAGATATTAGCATTAATAGGAATAGTTCTTTTCTTTTTTTACTATCTTTCAACTTCTAAGTTGTGGAAAGAGGCAGCCGAATTATCAGAAGAGGGAGGCGGTAAAACGTTTAAGGATTTGTTTTCATATTATAAAAATGAAGTTGAGCGAACTGATTTATCAGCGGATGATAAAAATAATGCTTTGAACAAATTAGTTGAAATTGAAAATAGATATTTCAATTTCAGAAAAAATGGATTGAAGATTGTTTGTAATAATTATTGTTTCTTTTTTACGATGGTTTTTTTTATTCTAGTGCTTTTTAAACAACTATAGTTTATTTAAAAAAAGTAAAATTATTAATAACCATAAAAAAGCAGAGAGTAGCTAATCCGCTAAATCCATAAAACTGTGTAAGATAAGTCGTACAGAAGAAGTTTTTGTTTATAAAGTGAGCTGTGTATTGCATGGTTTGCTTAAGCAGTTTTATATGAATAATTGGCTTAATACTTTAGTTAAAGATTATTGATATTGTTCAAAAAAAAATCTATATTGAAAGTGGGGTTTTTATTTATATATTTTAAGGGGAAAAGTATGGCTATTGTTAAAAGCTTTGCAGTAGATAACGGTGATACATTTTATATAAGACATGGTAGTGATAACTTTACAATAATTGATTGTAATCTCTCCGATGAAAATAGAGATCAAATAATTGATGAGTTTAAAGCACAAAGTAAAGATAAGGGAATTACTAGATTTATTTCAACTCATCCTGACCAAGATCATTTTGGCGGAATTGAATATTTAGATGAGAAAATGCCTATTATTAATTTTTATGTTGTAAAGAATAAAGCAACTAAAAGTACGGAAACTGAGTCATTTAAACATTATTGTAAATTAAGAGATGGTGATAAAGCTTTCTACTTATATAAAAATTGCAAAAGAAAATGGATGAACCAAAGTGATGACGAGCGTGGTGGGGCTGGAATTTCAATATTATGGCCTAAATTGGACAATGAAAAATTTAAGAATGCTTTAGATGAGTGTGAAAATGGAGGTAGTCCTAATAATATATCAGCTGTAATTAGGTACAGTATAAATGAGAGCGCTAGTTTTTTGTGGATTGGTGATTTAGAAAATGATTTTATGGAGGAAATTGCTGATGAAATAGAGTTAACGAAGACGACAGTTGTATTTGCATCACATCATGGTAGAGAATCAGGAAAGATACCTAATTCATGGTTAGAAAAGCTAGATCCTCAAATCATAGTAATTGGTGAAGCTCCATCCCGTCATCTACATTATTATACGGGGTATGGAAAAATAACACAGAATAAAGCAGAAAATATTACATTTGAATGTGAAGATAAATGGGTACATATCTACTCATCTAAGGAGGGCTATACTCCATCGAACCCTTTATTTGAAAAACTTCAAAATAAGAATAAATCTAAATTTAATTATTATGTAGGGAGTATCGAGGTGGAAACAGAATATACTTTGGAAAATATGGAGTAACTTTATGTTCTCCTTAGATAAGCTTTTTGATAAATATAGTTTTAATGCTCGTGTAAAACCTGCATTGTTTATTATATTACCCGTAGTAGTAACTGCATACATTTTAATTGAACCATTAAGAACCTTATTAGGGAGTTTAGTTGGAATTTTTGTAACGTGCGGAGTTGTAAATTTTTTTGCTAATCAAATGTCATCAGTTGGAAATGAATTGCAAATAAAATTGTTTAAAAAGTGGGGTGGTGCTCCAACAACAATAATTTTGCGATATTCAGATGAAAGCTTAGATAAATATACTAAACAACGTTATAGATCTAAACTAAATAAGCTAATACCTAATTTTAAGAAGATTACAGAAAGTTATGAGATGCAGCATCCTAATGATGCTGATGATTATTACAATTCTGCTTCTAGTTTTATGAGGGAATATACGCGTAATGTTGAAAAGTATTCATTAATTTTTAGTGAAAATATTGCATATGGGTTTAGTAGAAATTTGTTGGCATTTAAGAAAACAGCTATTACTGTAGTTGTTATATCTTTTTTAATTTCTATTACATTTATATTTTTAAATATCTCTATAGGTTTGGGTAGTATTAATGAGTTGAAGAAAATCCCATCATCTTATTATGTATTGCTAGCTATACATATTATTTTTTTATTAATATGGATTTTTATGATAAATGAGAAATGGGTTAAAATCAGAGGAATAGCATATGCAAAACGGTTATATGCTGCTTGTGAAGATATCCAATAAAATATATATATCCATTACTCAATGAGGTTTCCGAAAGCCCCTATTGGGTAAAAACTAAGAATAAAAAAGCCCGACATCCTGTCGGGCTTTTTCGTATTTGGTTGCTAGATATGACTCCTGTCGTATCTCACGATCCTGATGCATGAACCTATTATTGTTGTTTTATGTTCCGGAACGTCCTGTTCCTGTATGAGTTCATATTAGAAAAAAAGCAGAGGGTAGCCAATCCGCTAAATCCCTAAATCTGTGTAAGATAAATCGTACAAATAACATTTTTTGCATTTATGCCATCATCATCGGGCGAAATGGACAATTGACATTCACTTTAAGTGGGTTATATTCCTGTTTAATATATATACGATTATAGGAATGTAATCATGGTAACAGCTGGCGAAAAACCCGGAACAGGCTTCTACTTCTGTGCTCAGTGCGGACATAGAGTGTTTTTAGAAATTAATACCGACCCTTTACCACCTTGCACAAAATGCTATTGCACGCAATTTAAACGTTAAGAATGAAATAATATTTGCGTTCGCATTTAACAAAAAGCCCTGTCACCCGATGGGGCTTTTTGTTAATTTAAAAATAAGACTTACATAACAAGACCCGTGATGGGCATAAAGAAGGAAACCGTTATGGAAACAATATTGGGTTTATGTATTGGCGTGGGGCTGAGCGCTGCCTGCGGTTTTCGCGTGTTTGTGCCGTTGTTGGTCATGAGCATTGCCACCATGATGGGATGGTTTGAACCATCAAAAGGTTTTGAGTGGTTGGCTATGCCATCGGTTTGCTTGGCTTTAGCTGTGGCAACAGTCTGTGAAGTTGCAGCCTATTATATTCCATGGGTCGACAATGCTTTAGATACAGTCGCGACTCCTGCGGCCATGATTGCTGGTACGTTAACGACCATGGCAGTGACTAGTGGTGAGATGTCACAGTTCGCAGGTTGGGCGGCAGCGATTATTGTGGGCGGTGGTACGGCAGGGGTGGTGCAAATGAGTACAGTCGCTGCGCGCGGTGTTTCAACTGCAACCACAGGTGGGTTAGGGAATTTTGTTGTTGCTACAGGGGAGTGGATTGGGGCAATCTTACTTTCAGTTTCAGCTTTGTTAGTTCCTGCGCTTGTTGCGGTAGTGGTGGTTATTGCTGTTATTTTGGCAATACGTTGGATACGTCATAAAAAGCAAGAACAGGCACATAGTCCGCTATAGGTTAGCTTTAATATCATTTTTAAATGACCATAAAAAAAGCCCAACATCCTGTTGGGCTTTTTCGTATTTGGGTACTAGATATGACTCCTGTCGTATCTCACGCTCCTGGTGCTTGAACCTATTATTGTTGTTTTATGTTCCGGAACATCCTGTTCCTGTATGAGTTCATATTAGGAAAAAAGAAGGATGTCGCCAATCCGCAAAATCCCTAAAAGTTTGTAGGTTAAAACGTACATGGCGAAATGATTTAACTTTTCAAAGTGAATATGAATAATAGCTATCTTGTTGCTTCAAGAAAAAATCAAATGCGTATTAGAAAGTCTTCAAGACTATTAGTTATTAATGAAAGTCATCAAATCCTATTATTTCAATTCACTCATACAAATGATGCCTTAGCTGGACAATCCCATTGGGCAACCGTAGGTGGCGGGCTTGAAGAAGGGGAAACCTTCGAGCAAGCAGCTTGCCGAGAGCTTTATGAAGAGTTGGGCGTAGTACGACAAAATGTAGGCACTCATGTTGCAACACGCAATTTTGAAATGATGTTACCAAGTGCAGAAATTGTGATTTCTGATGAAAGACTTTTTATTGTTTTTATTAAAAATGAAGAAGTGAATACAGCAAACTGGACTGAACAAGAAAAACTTGTGATTAGTAAAAGTCGTTGGTGGACATTTGATGAACTAAGTCAAACTGACGAGATTGTTTATCCAAACAACATTCCTAAAATTCTTGCAGAGAGTCTACCTGAGATTTTTAACCCCTAAAATCTCCTAATATTCAGATATAAAAAAAGCCCGACATCCTGTCGAGCTTTTTCGTATTTGGTTGCTAGATATGACTCCTGTCGTATCTCACGCTCCTGGTGCATGAACCTATTATTGTTGTTTTATGTTCCGGAACATCCTGTTCCTGTATGAGTTCATATTAGGAAAAAAGTAGGGGGACGCCAATCCGCAAAATCCCTAAAAGTTTGTAGGTTAAAACGTACAAAGAAGTTAATTGCTTTATGTAAACTTAGGATTTACATCGTCAAGAACGTATTAGAACTCTAACTAAGCTCTATAATATGTAATTAAATTTAAAGAAGAAAGTGATCATGACTTTAATAGAAAAAGTGGTTCCTGTGGTATTTAGGGAAATTAATAATAACTTGGAGATTTTAGTATTTAGACATCCGTTAGCAGGAATTCAAATCGTTAAAGGCACTGTGGAGCATCAAGAACAATTGGAACAAGCAGCTTTGCGCGAGCTTTATGAAGAATCTGGAATAAAGAGTGCTCAAATTCATTCATACCTAGGTAAACATATTCCTTCAGAGGAAGGGCCTGATTGGCATGTTTTTGTGTGTAGTACACACGAGGCTTTAAAAGATAAATGGTCACATTTTTGTGAAGATGATAATGGATTAACTTTCGATTTTTTCTGGCACTCTTTTTTGAGTCCTCCAACAGAAGACTGGCATCCTCTTTTTAAAGAATTATTTGAATTCATTAAATCTAAATATCAGCTCAACTGACCAAACAACTTTAGGCCTCTGTGCCACAACAGACTTTAATCTTTTGCGCTGATTTAAAGTAATAAACCATTGCAGCACAGAGATAAAGGAGCTAAACCTAACACTTAGCCCAGACTACTTTTGTCACACCGCTGCATGACGCTAAAGAAAGTAGGGGCAAAGTCCCGTGGGAGAACAAGACTTTGCAAACTGAAAAACCGTAGCTGCTTAGAACCAAATTTAAAGCCAAAATAGGTTTATAAATTGTCATATTATTCTCATAATGATTTATATCTATGAGTGGTTTGAAATATAATTAGTTTTAAGGATTAAAATAATTTTTAGGTAATAATTAATCCTCCCATGTATATAGGAAAATAAAATAATTAAATTTTTAAAATAAAAGTAATTTGTAAATTTAAAAAATAGACAATAGAAAACCTAAATTTTAAATAAATAAAATAATTAATCTAAAGAGGGAATAAGTTTGAAAAGTGTCATGATCAACTCCTTATAATTTATGGAGTCCTACCACCAGATTACCGCGAATTAATTTATGGTGGTAGAACGAAAGGGGGTTGACAGACTGGGATCCATGGAACCAGCACGCACGGGGCGTCCCCCATCCGTCCTACCGCAAAGAAAAGGGGACGCAAGGGTCTAACGACTTATAGATTGTACTATAACCCGCCGTGGATCAACGGTCTGTCAAAACCGACTGGCAATGTAGGCCAGAAACGAGATAATAATCGGTGATTTTAATTACGTCAATTTAATATTTAAAATATTTTTGATTTAATAATAAAACTAAATGTATTTTTAAAATAATAGGATTAATATTTATATTTAATTAGAAAAAATAAATAATAAAATAAGTTTTGGGTGTAATGTTATTAATAATAGAGATTCATCATCTTATAAATAAAATATTATAGAGGTGGCTACCTTATTCTAAACTTTTAAGCATTTCTTTAGCATCTACATCGCCTGCATCGGCAGCTTGCTGAAACCATTTCTTTGCCAGTTGTAGGTTTTTCGGCGTGCCTTCACCATTTAAATACATCTGGGCCAAGTTGTATTGGGCATCGCTTTCATTGTGCTCAGCCGCTTTGGTGTACCACTTAAGCGCTTGCTCATCACTTTGTGAAACGCCGTGACCTTTTTTATATAGATGAGCTAAATTATATTCTGCGGGTGGGTAGCCTTGCTTGGCAGCACGACTAAACCACTCAAACGCCTGCACATAATTTTGCGCAGTTCCTTCACCTCTGTCGTATAACACCCCTAAGTTATATTGCGCTTTAGCATGGCCCTTGGCCGCAGCTTTGGTGAAATAATCAAAAGCGCGCTTGGGATCTTTTTCGACGCCCGTACCTGTGTAATACAGCATTCCTAAACTATATTTTGCCCCCACGCTTCCATTTTGGTCAGCCGCGGTTAACCATTTAAACGCTTGTTCATAATTTTTAACCACACCTTGTTCGCCGCTTAAAAGCATCATGCCCAGATGATATTGAGCCACAGGTTGCCCTTGTTCTGCACGATATTGAATATCGGCCACACTCGGTTCCGCAAATGCTGAAGAATGAAGTGAAAAAATCACCGTAAATATATAAAAAGCAGACTTTTTTATTTTCATATCTTATCCTGAATTTTATTAATTTAAGTAGTTGCTTCCTTTAATATCTATTTGAATATAAAAGAAAAATATTAAATATGTTTGGGTGATTTATAGCACTTTAAAATGAGTAAATTTTATGGATTAAATACTCATTTAATAAGAAATTAACCTAAAACTGCATATTTAGACTAGTTACATTTTGAAAATGAGTATAGATAGACAGATTAGTCTTTTTTTAATTAAAATGCGGCCTAAATATAAGTTTGATTGATAATAAAAATGCAGATGAGTGTGTCGAGTATATTGGAGCGTTTAGGCCTTGTTTCACAAAATCGCGCTGTTCATATCCAATTCTCAAATCAGTCTTTAAATCAGCAAGTCTTCTTGCAACGCATTGAGGGCGAACATACCCTCAACCAAGGCAGCGTTGCTGAGTTACTGTGTCTGTCGACAAACGCGCATATTGCATTAAAACAATTTATTGGCTGTCAGGTTGCCATAGATCAGGTGACTGACATGGGTCAGTTTTTTAGAACCACGGGCATTATTACCGAAGCTAGCCAAGGGCAAAGCGACGGCTCACTCACCATTTATAACTTAACCTTAAAAGACCCAACTGCACTTTGGCATAAACGCCGTAATAGCCGTGTGTTTATGAATAAAAGCGTGCGCGATATTAGCGAAATTTTGTTTAAAGAATGGCAGGGCAAAAGCCCCTTATTTGCCTCAAGTTTAACGCTCGACACAGCAGGCTTAACGAAAGAATACGATGTGCGTCCATTTGTGATGCAGTCAAACGAAAGTGACTATGACTTTTTAACCCGCTTGTGGCGTAGCGAAGGAATTAACTGGCTGGTTGATGAATCACAGCTTTTTGTCGCTGACCCGAATGCTTCCATTCAGCCACAAGTCTTACGTTTAATTGACGATAACCAAAATTATCAAGCGCTTGAACGTCGTAACCTACGCTACCAACGCAGCAGTGCGACAGAACAGTTCGATACCATTACTCAAGTCAAAGCTGAGCGAAGCTTACAGCCGACTTCGGTTCATGTGCAACGCTGGCAAGCTGATGCCCTTCAACAAGAAGAAGGCAGTGGTAGCGTACAGGGCACACAAAAGCACAGCCAACACTATGATAATGCCAGCTTAAACCTTGAAGATGCATGGCATGTTAGCCCAGCGTGGATGCAAGACCTAAATGGTGAAGACCAAGCTACTGCTTCTGGTAATAGTCAGATTGAACAGCTTAACCAGCACATCAATGCTTACCATCACTTGAGTTCTAAACAGTTTACGGTTTCGGGCAACGTCCGTGATGCACAGGTGGGTTACTGGTTTGAACTCAATGAACACCCAGAACTCGACCAACATGACAGTGCTGATAAAGAATTCTTAATTTTAAGCAAGCACTACTATAACCAGAATAATTTACCGAAAGAATTACAGCAGCAACTTGAGCGTCTGTTGCCAAAAGACAAGCTCAAGGCAGCCGAACTCGACAGCCAAAATCCTGAGCAGCGCCACTATGCTGAACTGAACGTGGTTCGACGTAATATTAAAGCAGTGCCTGAATATAACCCACTAGAGCACCGACCAGCCGCTCATCCGCAGCGCGCTAGAGTGGTGGGGTTAGAGGGCGAAAGCATTCATGTTGACCAGTGGGGACGTATTAAGGTCCGCTTCCTGTTTACCAGAACTGACGACCATAGCCATGATGGGGGAGCAGGCAGTAACGACAATGACACTGACTCGGCTTGGGTGGATGTACTCACTCCGTGGGCAGGTGCAGGTTATGGCGCACGCTTCCTGCCACGTGTTGGTGAAATTGTTGTGATCGACTTCTTTGACGGCAATATTGACCGTCCATTTGTGGTAGGGCGCATTCACGAAGCTGAACGGCATCCAACCCAGTTTGACCAGAAAGGCCAACTACCTGACACTAAAAAGCTCAGTGGTATTCGTTCCGAAGAAGTTGACGGCAAAGGCTTTAACCAACTCCGTTTTGATGACACCACAGGGCAAATCAGTGCCCAACTACAAAGCAGCCATGCCGCAAGCCAATTAAACCTCGGTAACTTAAGCCATCCAAAAGATAAAGCGGAAAGTGATGGCCGTGGTGAAGGTTTTGAACTCAGAACAGACCAATGGGGTGCGGTAAGAGCGGGCAGTGGTTTACTCGTTAGTACTCACAAACAGGATCAAGCTCAAGGCGTACACCTCGACGCAAATGAGGCCAAACAACAAATAGAAGGCGGCCTCAACAATGCCAAGGCACTCAGTGAAGTTGCTAAAAATCAGCAAACTGACCCGTTAGAAAATTTAGAAAACCTAAAATCTTTTATTGAAAAACTTGAGCAGCAAGACAACGCAAAAGCCAAAACCTTTAAAGAGGCGATTATGTTGTTGGCGAGTCCAAATAGCATCGCGCTGAGCAGTAACGAAGACATTCATTTAAGCGCAGATGGGCAGCTAAACCAAACTGCTGGAGACAGTATTAACCTGTCTAGCCAAAAGAATTTAATCGCGCATGCTCAAAACAAGATTAGCTTTTTTGCAGCGCAAGAAGGAGCGAGGCTTTATGCAGGCAAAGGCAAAGTTGAGATACAGGCTCAAGGTGATGGAGCAGATTTAATTGCCCGTAAAGCTGTGCAGGTGATTTCGACTGAAGACAAAATTGAGGCCACAGCAGCCAAAGAAATTGTACTCACCGCAGGCGGCTCTCAAGTCAAAATTACTGGTTCTGGCATTTTTATGACCACAAGCGGTAAGTTTGAGGTGAAGGCTGGACAGCATGTGTTTATGGGGGGCGGGAGTGTAAATAGTTCATTGCCGCAATTACCTGAAACTGATAATCCTTTTGTGCTTCAGTATTTAGTCAAGAATAAAGAAAATCAGGTAATGTCTGGAAAGCCTTATATCTTCTTGGATGAAGAGGGAAATATCCATAGAGGGACAACAGATAAAGATGGGTTCATGAAGTTAAAAACGACATCAACCTCACAGAACATTACTACAAGAGTCATGATGAATGAAATTGAACAGGCAGATGAAGAAGAGGCTGGGACAGAGGAATGAGTGCATATTTCAGTCGTTTAAAGCTTAATGTTCAAGCTCCATTAAAGTTAAAAGATTTAACTTATAAATTTGTTGTAACGACCAATAGTAATAAGAAAAAAATAGTTTTCGATGGCCGTTTTAATGAGCAGGGGTTAACAAGTTGGACTCAAATTAATAATTTAAACACCACTTTAATTTATGAAATTTATCTACGTGGAGAACTTTTGCAGAAAGTTTCTGTGAAAGCGTACCCAGAGAGAAAAGCGCATAGTGTTTATACGATTAAAACAACAACTGAAATTACAAAGAAAGTTAAAGAAAATATTAAAGAAATCTATCTCAATGATGGAGAAGTGGCTTGGTATCTTACTAAAAAAACTGAAACGATGGCTGATTGGTCGAAACGTGTATATAAAAAACCGTTGTCAGCATCTGATTGGGACGTTCTTCGTGCAAATAATCCGCATATTAAAAATATGGCGCCTATTCGTATCTTAACTCCTGGGCAAGTTATTATTTTATCAAATTCTACAACAGCCAAAGAATTGCAAAAATATAAAAAGGAAGCACAAGAGGCCCAAAAGAAATTAGATGAAATGAAAAGGGACAAAAATTTTGATGAGCAATTTTTTGCTCAAAATTATGAGTTTCTTTATGATGCTGTGGCTGATAATCGAACTCAACTTACACATAAAAATATCTTTGAGAATAATGACCATCCTCTGGTTCAAAAATTTGATAAGGATGCTAAGGATAGTGAAAGTGCCTGGGGGGCAATTGCTAAAGGTGGAATTGATGCAACTTTAGCATTCCATGAAGGTACGGTGACTAAAATGAATAAAATTCATGGTGAATTAGCACTAAAAATGGCTGAAGAGAGAGCAAAGGGTTCAGGTTTAGCTAATCCTAAGAACTTTAAAGCGTTTAGAAATAAATATAAAGATTTATACACACAGTTAGATCAGGTGTATGCAAAAGGGGTTTTTAAGTGGGATCAGTCTATTAAAACCAATAATATGCGACGTATTATTAATCAATCCTCATTAGCTAGGGGGACTACTTACAAAGGTGGAATGAAAGAATATGTCGAGAAAATGACTGAATTAGGAAAAATGAGTAAAGTAATAAAAGGTGGAGGATACTTATTTTTAGCTCTAGATATTTATAATGCTGGCGATGCTATTGCGAGTGCAAAACCTGAAGAAAAAACCAAAACAACTGTAGTCGAAACGTCTAAACTTGCTGGAGGGCTGGCTGGTGGTGCACTTGGAGCTTTTATTGTATTAACTGTTGCTAGTGGAGGTACATCTTTGATCGTACTTGGGCTTGCGGCTGGAACATCTGCATTGGTTGGTTGGGCAGGAGGGGAAATTGGGGGCTACATAGGAGAGCAAAGTTATGATTTTATTAGCAAGTAAAAAATTTTATGAATAAATTTTTATTATTTATAGATACTATGCCTTTAGTGTTTATTAGCCTTCTATGTCTAATTTTATTTTTTATACTTTATTTGATTCAATATATTTATATATCTTCTAATTTGAAGAGAATATGTAAAATTATTTTTAATAATGAAAAACATTTTACATTACCATTAGAGCCATTCAATTGCTTTTTTATTAGTGTATTGCCGATAGTCTTTTGGCGAGAAATCTTAAATATAAAATATGGTACATCTTTTAAAAAACTCTATGGTAAGGATTTTTATTATCCTCTTGAAAAAAAACATTTAGAAGAATTGTTAAAGAAATTTACTTTATTTTTTTATATTCAATATGTAATTTATTTGTCGGGATTTTTGTTTATTTTGTTTGGGGGGTTTTCTTATATTTTAGATAAATATTTTTAACTATAATCTTAATTTAATAGATCTTTAAACTATATAATTAATTTAGTCTTTTTAAACAAGAATATTTCACAGATTGATAAGTGATTTATGAGAAATTTTTTAATAATTTTATCGACTTTATCATTGTTAGGCTGTAATCCTTTAGCTAATAATGAGGAAGAAGATTTTAAAGATATAACAGTTAAGGAATTGACTTACTCTCATCTTGAAGGGATGAGTGGTGATATTTTTAAATTTAATTTAGAAACAAATAATGATTTAAATAATATTTATCAAGAAAATAATTATAAATACTCGCATTTTAAGTGCGATAATATTAAAACCTATCTTGTTGTAGGTGCTATCTCAGTTGAGGAAGCGAAGTTGGTAAATGGAAAATATACTTTCTCTGGATACTTTAAAGTCTGCAAAAATGAGTCAATGAATGTATGTATCAATAAGAGCCAGTTAGAAAAAATATTATCTAATGATATGTCGTGTAGAGTAGTTTTTGGTGGCTTTTTAAAAGGAGATAAAGTCATAGCAGATGATATTTTAATATCAAAAGAGACTATAAGAAAATCCATTTTTAAATGAATAAGTTTATTTATATACTGGGCTAATTTTTTTAACTGGATGTAGTGAAAGAATTTCAAATTTCACAATAGATCATATTATGAGAAGCAATGAAAAATTAAATTTTGCTATGAAAATTGAAGGTAAGGAAGTTTTAAATAAAATAAAAAAATCATCATCAAAAAAGTTTATTTGTGAAAATATGATTGATCCTCAGAAAACATTAGATGTGGATATCGATAGATTTGAGAATAACCAAATTGATGTATCTGTAGAATTTTGTTCAAATAATGATAATAGAAGCTGTGAGCCTATAGATATAAGTTCAGTTAAAAAAATTAATTTAGAATGCCAAGCGGTTTTCTCTGCAATGATTAGTAATATCTCTAAATCAGAAAAATTTCCAATTGTATGGGAAGAAAAATAATTTGTTTAAAAATCTGAAACTTGACTTGATAACTTTAGGTATTCCCTTGTTACTTATGGCAGGGTGTGGTCACGAATATACAATTGAGCCTGATAGTCTTCCCGTAGCCTATGTAGGAAAGACGTATAATCAGCAATTGAAAATAACAGGTGGTAAAGTCTCAGAACAACATTTTGGATTAACTTCTAATATTCCAGAAAATCAGGGTTTCCAAATTACTCCAGTAGATGATATAGATGGATACAATCATATAAAAATAGAAGGTATTCCTAAATATAAAGGAAAATACAAAATTATAATTAATACATATTTTTATGGGCGAGGCGATAATAAGCTAACTAAAACCTATGAATTTGTAGTTAAAGAATAAAAGATATTTTTAATAAGAAGTAGATATGAAAAAGAATTTATTAATTACCATACTAATTTTACTTTTCATCGTTCAGTCCTTAATAAACTATTCCTTCTGGAAAAGTACAAAAACACCCGAAATTCATGTTCTAGAAAAACCTTTGCGGATAGCATCGAATTTCGATAACTATGCACCATATACAATTCTTCCTGCAGGAACTGTTTTATATGATGATAGTGACTCTTTGAACAGAAGGGTTATGGTTTATTTCAATTTACAAGGTGTAGATTTTAAATTCGAAGAACAAGACCCAGATATCTTAAAACAACCTAGTGAAGTCAGTGCTATAAGGTCGAAGGACTTGCCTGATTTACTAAAAGAAATTCCTCTGACTAAAAAAGATATTTATTTAATTATTAAACATGATGAACGTATAAAAGACTCTGTGCGTTCAATTTTATTCAAAGAATACAAAATTGATCCTTCAGAGTATGAAAAATAATTAAATATTTCTGAGACATAGAACTATAAATTAAAAAATTTCAGAGAAGCGTAATTTATTACGCTTCTTCTGCCATAAGAAATAGTTTAAGCAGCTTGAATTGCTTCACCACAAAGAGAGACAGTTTCTTGTTTATGTTGATGTAAGTACCAGAACTGTTCCGCAATCGTTTCTGGATGTACCGTGTAGCTTTTATCTTGTGCGCCCGGTGTTCCATCAACAAAGCCATTCACAATGACTTGGCTCACGTAAACATTTGAGTCAGCGAGACTATGAGCAAGTAAGTTGGTGGTTTTATATTGAGCGGCGGCAGCAATTGCTAAAGATGAATATTCTTTGGCAACTAAATCTATTCCCACTGCATTGAAAGCAAAAATTCCGTTTGTCGATAAAATGCTACCGTGATTCTTCTCTAAATCACCTAAGCAAGCTTGCACCGTCGCAATATAGCTCGAAACACGAATATGAAAGCTTTTAGTAAGCTCTAGTGGAGGGGTTTTTAAGATATTGCCTTCAATATCATGGAAAGCGTTCCAATGAATATTTTTAATCTCTCCGAATTGGTCTTTAATACGTTTTACGAGATTTGGTATGTCTTCCAGAACTGCTAAATCACATGTAAAAGCATAAGCTTCTATACCTTGTGTTTTAAGCTCTAGAATGGCCTTCTCGAGTTTTTCAGCATTTCTTGCCACTAACCCGATTTTATAGCCTTCTTTACCAAACTTATGTGCTACGGCTTTGGAAATACCCGTTCCATAACCAAAAATTATAATATTGTTGTTCATTATAAAGTTCCAAAAAACCAATTATTTGGTTAGAAATAGTTTATAATATGTTTTTATAATGTATTCAAGCGCAAAAGTTATCTCTAAGAATAGTACCCAAAGAATAAAAATGCTTAAAAGTGGATATTAGGGAGTCAGCTTTACATGAGTTATTCGGCTAAACATGCGCTGTTGAACGAACTTCCAATTTGGCTTAAAAAATTTCTTGGTAAAATAAACCGGAAAACACAAATAAAGTGGAATTTAAATATAACTAATTATGGGTAAATGGGAATAAATTCTTTTAAATTTGTCTAATGACGTAAAAATTCCCAAAAATAATAAAAATTAGCTTTTCTTAGAAAAACAATCCCGCAGGGTGCTGGCTAAACTATATCTCAAGGGTGTGATAGGGATCGAAAAGAGTAGCATGCACCAAAACGTATAACGTTAGTGTGTACTCACCCAAAAGGTCTCGATTCGGCTTAGGACGCTATAGATCAAAAGTTTATAGGCAAAAGGTTCTAACTTACAAAGTTATAATTGTTGAAGTAAACCATAGATGTTTTCCCTTGACACCCTAAAAAATTCTCTATAATAAAAACGATACTTTACAAGAATATAATTTAATGAATAAGCCTTATCTTTCTGCTTTACCTATCGACAGTCAAATCTCATCTCAATTGAATAATGCTTACTTCCACGATTCGTGGAGCATTGTGCTTGGTCAGCCCGACCTAAATGTATTTCAGCAGCTTATTAAGCTATTCCAGCACACTCCGCAGTGGGTAGAGTGGAGCATGAATATGCGTAATAAAATTACTTCAAAGATTGGGCTTAAAGACTTAGGAAGTTTCAAACAGATTGATTCAAATAAAAAAGAAAATGAGTATGTCGCAGGCGACCGGATTGGAATTTTTACTTTTTTGCAGCGTACCGAAAATGAGTTAGTGATTGGAGATGATGACAAGCACTTAAATGTGACTTTATCTATTTATAAAAATGAAGATACCCAAGTGCTTACCGTAACTACAATAGTGCATATTAAAAATTGGCTTGGGCGATTGTATATGCTACCTGTAATTCCTGCCCATCGAAAAATCGTACCAGCGACTTTACAGATTTTAGGTTAGATTACTATTTTTATTTACGATGTGATCAGCCAAAATTGTTTATATAATAATCTTAATATCATAATAAAGAGCTGAATAATATGGAGAATAAAAATCAGTGTCGGCAGTGCGCCGTTTGTGGGAAAAATTTTCCGTTAAAAGATCTAGTATCTGGTGAAGTCATTCGTAATGTGATTAGTGACGAAATTTTAAAAGACTATCAAGATTGGAATTACTCAAGTTTTTTTTGTCGAGCCGATCTGGCAGATTATCGAATTAAGTACGTTCAATCAATTTTACGTTCCGAAAAGGGTGAACTCTCTAATTTAGAAAATGAAGTGATTGGCAGTATGCAACGCCATGAGCTAATTAGCCGAAATACCGAATCCGACTTTGATCAGAATTGGACATTTGGCGAAAAGTTAGCAGATAAGATCGCGACATTTGGTGGCAGCTGGGCTTTTCTCATTTGCTTTGCTCTATTTTTGACAGGTTGGATTATTCTAAACACGGTTGTAATGGTAGTCCGTCCCGTCGACCCTTATCCCTTTATTTTGCTGAATTTAGTATTGTCATGTTTAGCTGCAATTCAAGCACCTATTATTATGATGAGCCAAAATCGCCAAGAAGCAAAAGACCGCTTACGTTCTCAACATGACTATCAGATTAATTTAAAAGCCGAGCTTGAGATTCGCCATTTGCATGAAAAAATGGATCATCTTTTATCGCATCAATGGGAAAGACTCGCGCATATTCAAGAAATTCAGCTCGATCTTTTGGCTGAAATGAATAAAAAACGATAAAGATTTTCTGAGTTTCACGTGGAACATGAGTAGAGCGTTATAGATTATTTTGCGGTAGAACCGAAATTTCTTTATGATTTGCCGCCATGCTCCATTGCTGCTTCTACAACCATGCCTTTAAACGACAACTTTGTTTACGCTCCACCACAAGATCCACTTTCAATTCTATTTGAAGATGACGATTTAATTGTGGTTGATAAACCTGCAGGCTTGTTGTCGGTAATGGGACGGTTACCTGAGCATCATGACAGTGCTTATTTACGGGTGCTGGAAAAGTTCCCTTTAGCTAAGGTCACGCATCGTTTAGATATGGCAACCTCAGGCTTACTTATGTTTGCCAAGCATCGGGATGCAGAAGTTGCGGTAAGTAAAATGTTTCAGGCCAGAACAGTCAAAAAACATTATATTGCTTTGGTACAAGGCCAAGTCGCACAAGAGGGAAGTGTTGAAGTTCCGCTCATTACCGACTGGGAAAATCGCCCAAGACAAATTGTACATTTTGAATTAGGTAAACACGCCAAAACCTTGTTTCAGCCCTTGGTTTATGATGAAAAAACAGATCAAAGTCGAGTATTGCTTGAACCTGTAACAGGACGTTCGCATCAGTTACGTGTGCACATGATGCATATAGGACATCCGATTATGGGGGATAAGTTATATCACCCTGAGCCTAAACGTTTTCACTTAAACCGCATGGCCTTACATGCCGCATATTTGGCTTTCCAGCATCCATTAAATGGAACGGATGTGGTGATTGAGTCACAAGTGCCTTTTTAAAATTTATATAATTAAAAAATTAATTTGATGCAATTGGGAACGGAATATATACCCAAACTGCAATAAAAGTCGGGTATTCTTGATGTCGAATAATATTAATACTGCGACAACAACAAGGAACACTTTATGACTCGTGACTACGAACAATTTCCAGATGACGATAACGGCAACGTACTTTGGCAAATGGCTGAAGATGGGGATGATTTAACCGAGCTGCATGAAATTGAATTTTCAATTGCTTTTCAAGATCAGAAAAATGCAGAGCAATGTGCACTCTATTTGCTTTACCAAGAACAAAAAGTTTCACTTTTCCAAGATGATTCTGTTGAGCCAAATGAATGGGTAATTACTATCTTCGTTAACATGGAACCTGAGTATTCAGATATTGTTGACTTGGAACAATGGTTTGCCAGCATCGCTGAGAAATTTCAGGGCGAATATGATGGATGGGGCTGTATGGCCTATGTCTTTGAGGAAGACGAAGAAGATGACCTGTTGCAGTAAGGTCTAAAATAAAGAGTAGGAGATAATCATGAACTTATCTCAAAAACAAATCGCAGTACGGTTTTTAGAGCTTGCTGCAGTTGGTGAAGTTGATGAAGCTTACAGCAATTACACTGCGCCGAACTTCAAGCATCACAACCCTTATTATGCGGGTGATGCGACTTCTTTGAAGGAAGGGATGCGTGAAAGTGCAATTGAAACTCCCAACAAAGTCTTTGATGTTCAACATGTCATTGAAGAGGGTGATTTGGTTGCTGTGCATTCAAAACTTGAAATGCAAATGAATGGGTTAACCACCTTGGCTGTGGTCCATATTTGCCGTTTTGAAAAGGGTAAAATTGCTGAGTTTTGGGATATTGGGCAAGTACAGCCCGACCCACTCGTCAATGAAAATGGTATGTTCTAATCAAAAGCCCGAAAGTTTTCGGGCTTTTCTATTTATGGATGAATTAAAACTTCCACTGTGCCGAAATTGAGGCGTTCAGGGGTTCACCTGGTTGAACCCATAAATCGTTATAGCTTGAGACATAGTAGGTTTTATCAAACAGGTTATTTACATTGAGCTGATAACGTAAACGATCAGATGGGGCATAGTAGCCATTTAAATTGACCAGCGTATAACTTGGTAAATTAAAGCCATTGTCTAGGTTATGCCCGCTGCGTTCACCCACATAGGTAAGGTTAGCGCCTACACCTGCTTTTCTTGCGTCGTCTTGGAGAAACTCATAATTGGTGCTTACTGAACCTTGATGTTTTGGAACATTGCTCAGACGAGCGCCTTTTGCCAAGTCTTGGTCTTTTTCAATTTGAGCATCAGTATAACTATAGTTGGCATTGACGAACCAGCGGTCATTGATTTGGCTATTTAAATCAAACTCAATCCCTTTACTACTCACTTCACCTGCTGCGGTTTGAAAGTTACTGTCGATTGGATCTGTCGTCAGTACATTCTGTTTTTTCATTTTAAACAAAGCGAGACTCAGCACACTTTGGTCGTTTATTTTATATTTGGTGCCGACCTCATAACTTTCGCCTTTTTCAGGAGCAAAAGTCTGACCATTTCGATTCATGCCACTATTCATGGCAAATGAGCGGCCATAGTTGCTATAAAACGCCCATTGCTCAGAGGCTTTAAAATTTACTCCGAAACGTGGACTATTCTGGTGAAGAGTTTGATTACTTTCAGTCTGAGTTAGGTGATTTTTAAAGTCTTGTTCGACCTGATCAAAACGGTTGCCGAATAGCACACTCCACTGATCATTGAAAAAGATCTGATCTTGTACATTCAGTGCGAAGTAACGTTGGCGCTCTTTGGTGTTGGTAAACGGAGTGAGGTTCGGTAAATATTTGCCATATTCAGGTTGGTAAATATCAATTGTGTTTGGTGAGCTTGTGCTGTGATTACGACGAAGCTGGTTTTGCTTATAGTCAAGTTGACCAAGTTCGGTTGAAAGTAAAATTTCATGGCGAGCCCAAGACGTATCAAGCTTGCCAAGTAACTCTGTCTGAGCCAGCACATCTTCACTTGTATAATCACGGTAGCGACGTTGACGTTCTAAAGTACGTCCATCGGCTTGCATACGCCGAGGTTCGGTTGCAAAACCGACCATTTTGGCGTCTTTATAGCTGACCGCACTATTTAGTTTCCAGTCAGGATTAAACTCGTGACTCAGACGTAATTGGTAAAAGTAATCTTTTATTTTTAAATCGCCGTCGTCAGGTTCACCTGTAAAGGTTTTTGGGCCCATCACAAACTGGTGATTGACTGTGCTGACCCCACGGTCAAAGGTTCCTTTATGCTCAGTAAATTCACTGTCAAAGTCGAGTTGCGTTTGGTCTGAAATTTTCCATGTAAGCTGTGGTGAAAAGAACCAGCGTTCACTGCTGACATGATCACGGAAGCTTTGATTATCTTCATGAGCCACTGCTACCCGGTAAGCCAGTTCATCATTTATAGGCGCGGTATGTTCCAGACTAATTCGGTATTGTTCTTGGGTATTAGCACGTAAGTTAACTTCACTTTCACTTTCCCATTGTGGTTTTTTACTATTGAGGTTAAGTAAACCTCCTGTTTCGCCGCGGCCATATAGCGCCGCCATTGGACCTTTTAAAAACTCTAAAGATTCAATATTTACTACATCTTTTGGAGCACTAATTCCTCGGTTGACACTCAAGCCGTTGCGGATCATTGAGGCACCTAAATTAGGGTCGGTACTAAAACCGCGGAAAGAGTAATTATCCCAAAAACCACCACCGAAACTATTTTGATGAAAAACCCCACTCACCAAGCTTAATGCGTCATCAATTCGTTGAACGTCTTGTTGTTCCATTATTTGTTTAGAAAGATAAGCACGGTTAAAAGGGACATCTAAAACATCGTGAGTAAATTTAGTTGCCGAGCTATTTTGGCTCACATCTTCTCGGGTGCTTTCGGCCTGAATGCGTATGGTCTCAAGTACCGTTGATGTTTCCTCTCCCCAAGTGAGGGTCGATATAAATGATAGACCTAACGAAGACAACAATCCTAATTTGTGTCGCATAAATGAACAGCCATAAAAGACAAAAGGAATTAAATGTAATAGTATAACGTTACATTATTTTGTTGATTATCGCTATGCCTTTAGAAAAAAATATTGAGCGTTTACAGTCGATTGATGCCTTACGCGGTTTAGTTATCTTGATTATGCTACTTGACCATGTAAGAGAAACTTTCTATCTGCATAAGCAGGTCATAGATCCAATGGATGTGACCGCGACTGAACCCGCCTTATTTGGTAGTCGGTTATTGGCACATATCTGTGCTCCGGTTTTTGTACTTTTAACCGGTATTTCTGCATTTTTATTTCAATCAAAAAAACAAGACTTACAGCAAACTCGAGCTTTTTTATTAAAGCGTGGCTTATTTTTGATTGGGCTTGAGCTCACGCTGGTGAACTTTGCTTGGACAGCTACCTTTCCACCCGAAGTCATTTATTTACAGGTAATTTGGGCAATCGGCATCAGCATGGTGGTTTTGGCTTGCTGTGTAAGTTTGCCTTTGCCTGTTCTTGCGGGTGCAGGTTTGGTTATTGTTTTTGGGCACGATTTATTAGATTCAGTACATTTCTCTCAAGGCATCTTACAGAATATATGGTTCGTTTTACATGACCGTGGTTGGCTTGAGTTTGCAGGCATCAAGCTTCGCACAAGCTATCCTGTTTTACCTTGGATTGGCGTGATTTTATTGGGCTATGCGCTAGGTCAGTTGTTTAGTTCAAAATATTCAGCAAAGCAAAGAAGCCGCACTTTACTTAGCCTTGGTTTAGTAAGTATTGGATTGTTTGTTTCACTGCGTTTTATCAATGTCTATGGCGACCAGCCGTGGCAACATTTTGAGTCATTACAACTTAGCCTTATGAGCTTTTTTAACCTCACTAAGTATCCACCGTCTTTATTATTTATTTTGCTGAATGTTGGAATTGGCTTGATTGTGCTGGTGGCTTTTGAGCGTATACAGCAATATTCATTTCTAAAACCCTTCGTGGTGTTTGGCTCGGTGCCTATGTTCTTTTACTTACTGCATTTATATGTGTTGAAACTCATGTATGTGTTTGCACTCAGTGTGTGGGGAGCTAACTACGGAAACTATTTGTCGGTCAATCATGTGTGGATGCTGTGGCTAATTACGATTGTGCTGTCTTTTGCGCTCTATCCAGCAGTTAAATGGTTCTCGAAGTTCAAACATCAAAATAAACATATTTCGATTTTAAAATATTTCTAATTTTCAAAACTTGAGTAAAGCGAGTTCAATGGAGCTTCGCTTTACTTGCTTACATCTAGATATAGAGTTTCTTTGACTTCTTCCATAACCACATAACTGTGTGAAGACGCCGAAGCAGGAAGTTTCTTTAACAGATCACCTAACAAGCGGCGGTATGCACTCATTTCTTTTAAGCGTGCTTTTACAAGGTAGTCAAATTCACCTGAAATGAGGTGACATTCAAGCACTTCAGGAATCTCAACGAGGTCTCTGGCTACCTGATCAAACACATCGCCAGATTTGGCAGATAACTTAATTTCTAAAAAGACAAGCAGGTTACGGTCCACAAAGGCTGGGTTTAGCCGAGCGTAATAACCCATGATAATGCCATCGCGTTCTAGGCGTTTTACACGCTCTGAACAGGGGGTGGTCGACAGGTTAACTCTCGATGCCAATTCACTAATCGCAATTCGTCCTTCACGCTGCAAAATGTCCAGAATCATGCGATCTATACGATCTAAGGGGCGCATAGATATTTCCTCTTTTTTTTAAATTCTCGCGAGAAAAACATAAATTTACCTAGATTATAGCCTAAAAAACAGTGAAATAAACTATTGAAGCAGAAATATACTAGTTAAATAAACTGGTGTGCGTGAGGGAATGGAAATGCGCGTAATTGTTTTAGGTAGCGGCGTTATTGGAGTGGCAAGTGCCTATTATCTAGCTCAACAAGGAGCTGAGGTTACTGTTCTCGATCGCCAGTCAGGTCCTGCTGAAGAGACAAGTTTTGGTAACGCAGGTCAAATTTCGCCTGGGTATTCGACCCCTTGGGCAGCACCAGGAATCCCTTTTAAAGCTGTGAAGTGGATGTTCCAACATCATGCACCGCTTGCAATTAATTTAGATGGCAGCATGTGGCAGTTACAGTGGATGGCTCAAATGCTAAAAAACTGTAATCCACAAAGTTATGCTGTGAACAAAGAACGTATGATGCGCGTGGCTGAATACAGCCGTGACTGCTTACGTGAACTTAGAAAAGATACAGGCATTAATTACGAAAACCGCGCTAAAGGTACGTTGCAGTTATTCCGCAAAGAAGCACAAATGGAAGCGGTTCAACGTGACATTAGCGTGCTACAAGAATGCGGTGTAAGCTACGAATTATTAAATGGCAACGAACTTGGTCGTGTAGAACCAGCGTTGGCAAATGCGCAAGATAAACTTGTTGGTGGTTTACACTTACCAAATGATGAAACAGGTGACTGTTATTTATTTACCAATGCTTTAGCTCAAATTGCTAAAGAGTTGGGTGTTAACTTCCAGTTTAACCAGAACGTAGAAAAATTGATTGTTGAAGGCGATGCAATTAAGGGCGTTCAGGTCAATGGTAAGGTCTTAACCGCAGATCGATATGTCTTAGCATTTGGTAGCTATTCACGTGATTTCTTGAAACCACTTGATCTACAGTTGCCTGTATATCCTGTGAAAGGTTACTCGTTGACGATTCCAATTGTTGACCCTGCTTTTGCTCCGCAATCTACAGTGCTTGATGAAACCTACAAAATTGCGATTACTCGTTTTGACCAACGTATTCGCGTAGGTGGTATGGCTGAGTTAAGTGGCTTTAACTTAGGCCTGAATGAAGACCGCCGTGCAACATTGCAAATGGTGACTCAGGACTTGTTCCCGGGCGGCGATATGGCACAGGCGTCTTTCTGGACTGGTTTACGTCCAATGACACCAGACAGTACACCAATTATTGGCTCAACTCGCTTTAAAAATCTGTTCTTGAATACAGGTCACGGTACTTTAGGCTGGACCATGGCATGTGGTTCAGGAAAATTAATCAGTGACATCGTATTGAATCATAAGACTGATATCAGTACAGATGGTCTTTCAATTCAGCGTTATTCACACGCGCATGCTGCATAACGGACGTTAGGAAAGTAATCATGCCTCGTCCTATTACCGCAGTCATCCACCGTCAAGCCTTACAAAATAACTTGGCGGTGGTACGCAAGGCTATGCCAAACAGTAAGGTCTTTCCCGTTGTAAAAGCCAATGCTTATGGACACGGAATTGAAAGTGTTTATGAAGCGTTTAAAGCAGCAGATGGCTTTGCCTTACTTGATCTTGATGAAGCAAAACGCATTCGTGCTTTAGGTTGGACAGGTCCAATTTTATTGCTCGAAGGAATTTTCTCTCCTCAAGATTTATTTGATTGTGTGCAATATCAACTCAGTTTCACCATTCATAGTGAAGCGCAAATTGAGTGGGTTGAAAACCATCCTTATCCTGCTCAATTTGATGTTTGCTTAAAAATGAACAGTGGTATGAATCGTCTTGGTTTTAAGCCACAACACTATGTTCAGGCTTGGGAACGTTTAAATAACTTGGCAAATGTCTCCAAGATTACCCACATGATGCATTTTTCAGATGCAGATGGCGAGCGTTTCGGCCAGCAAGGTATTGATTATCAAATCAATGCTTTTGAAGAAATTGTTAAGGATTTACCGGGTGAAAGATCGGTAAGTAATAGTGCGGCAATTCTGCGTTATCAAGACCAGCTCAAATCAGATTATGCCCGTAGCGGCATCATGCTCTATGGCAGCTCGCCAGACTACCCGACGCATAGTATTGCAGACTGGGGCTTACAACCGACCATGAGCTTACGCAGTGAAATTATTTCCGTTCAGCATTTAGAGCCGAATGAAAGTGTAGGGTATGGTTCAAACTTTGTCGCAGAGCAGCCCATGACGATTGGGATTGTCGCTTGTGGCTATGCCGATGGTTATCAACGTATTTCACCAACAGGTACGCCTGTTTTAGTGGACTCTATCCTCACTCGCACAATTGGCCGCGTCAGCATGGATATGTTGGCAGTCGATTTAACAGGTATTGAAAGTGCCAAAGTTGGTAGCGAAGTGGTGCTCTGGGGCCAATCAAGTAAAGGCGTCGTTTTACCTATTGATGATGTCGCAATTTCATCCGGTACGGTGGGCTATGAACTGATGTGTGCCGTCACCGCCCGTGTTCAATTTATTAATCAGGTATAAGGAAATCCGAATGTCTAATTCAGATATACAAAAGATTAACACTAACGAAGTCATGAGCGCCGTGACTGTTTTTAACAAAGTAGTTTATTTGTCAGGTCAGGTACCTAAAAATACCGAGCAAGACGTGGCAGGCCAAACTCGTGAAATTCTTGCAACGATTGATGAACTTTTGGCATTAGCCAATACCGACAAATCTCGCTTGCTCTCTGCACAGCTCTATTTAAAAAATCTTTCTGACTTTTCAACCGTAAATGCAATTTGGGTTGACTGGTTAAAAGGGTGTGTTGCTCCATCGCGTGCCACAATTCAGGCCGATTTGGTCAATCCAGATTGGTTAATTGAAATTGCCGTGACGGCAGCACAAAAGTAATTCGTTTTTACTCCAAAAATGATGATGTATCTAACAGAAGGAAGATAGATACGGTTTAACCAGTCATTTTTGGTGAACAGATTCAGTGACCTATGGCATACGGTTCAATTTTCGCCGTAGGTTGCTGATCTTAACAAAGGAATTCAAAAAGGAATTTTAATATGACAACGGCTCGTCATTCAGATACGGAAAATTCTCCTGATCATCTGCAACGAAAACTGTCTAACCGTCATTTACAACTGATTGCTATTGGCGGTGCAATTGGAACCGGCCTATTTATGGGTTCGGGCAAAACTATCTCCCTCGCAGGTCCTTCAATCCTTTTGATCTATATGATTATTGGAGGAATGTTCTTTTTCTTAATGCGTGCAATGGGTGAGTTGCTCCTTGCAAATCTGCATTACAAATCTTTTGTTGATATGGCTCATGACCTGATTGGTCCTTGGGCTGGTTATTATTTGGGCTGGACGTATTGGTTAGGTTGGGTGCTGGTGGGTATTGCGGACCTTTCAGCAGTCATTAACTATTTAGGTTTCTGGCTACCCGATGGCGCAAGTTTCTCACCAATACAGCAGGCCATGATTAGCGCAGGTTGTGTGTTGTTTGTGATGGGTCTTAACCTCTTAACAGTACGCCTATTTGGTGAAATTGAATTCTGGTTTGCTCTTATTAAGATCTTGGCGATTATTGGTCTGATCGGAGTGGGCGGCTACATGATTTTCAGCCATTTCCAAGCTCCGCAAGGCGCTGTTGCAAGCATCAGTAATGTTTGGTCACATGGTGGTTTATTCCCGAAAGGTACAGAAGGCTTCTTGGCAGGATTCCAGATTGCTGTATTTGCTTTTGTCGGGGTTGAACTTGTAGGTACAACGGCTGCTGAAACCAAAGACCCGCAGAAGAACTTACCGAAAGCGATTAATGCGATTCCGGTACGTATTATTTTGTTCTATGTGTTGGCACTGTTTATTGTGATGTCAGTAACACCGTGGGACCATATTCGTGCAGACAAAAGTCCGTTTGTTGAGTTGTTCTTAAATGCGGGTATCCCTGTTTCAGCCATCATCATGAACTTAGTTGTACTTTCTTCGGTGATGTCTTCAATGAACAGCGGCGTGTTTTCAACTAGCCGTATGTTGTTTGGTTTATCAAAAGACGGTCAGGCACCGGGTGCATTTGGTCGTTTATCAAAACGCGCAGTTCCTTCAAATGGTTTGATTTTCTCTTGTACCTTTATCATGGGCGGAGCGGTGCTTCAGTACTTTGTTCCAAACACGATGGAAGCATTTACTTTGGCAAGTTCACTTTGTGTGATTCTATTCATTAGTGTCTGGAGTCTCATCATGGTGTGCTATTTACGCTACCGTAAATTACGTCCTGAATTACATGAAAAATCAACATTCAAAATGCCAGGTGGCGTTTGGATGAGTTATGTTGTTTTGGCATTCATGCTTTTCACTTTAGTTATTTTGGCATTAGAGCCAGATACATTGAAAGCTCTATATGTCAGTCCAGTATGGCTGGTCATTTTAGGTGTTACCTATCATGTGCTCTATAAACCACGTATGAAAAAACTAGGACGTGAACTCGTCAACGATCATTAAGTTTTATTAAAAAGCCAATCAATCATGATTGGCTTTTTTTATTTTTATTAGATTTTTTATCGGAATAATATTGTTTATTTTTGGATCAATAGAGCAGTTTGGAGAGTATTGAAAAAGTACATATAGCAGGATCACATGCTACACTTCGGCTAATCTGGAAACCCAGATTGATTAATTAAAATTGCCGTGAAGGCAGTACATAAATAATGTGACTTAAAAAAATCAGGACAAACGATTTATCAATTAAGGAAAAAATATACTTGAACATCTTGTCCTGAGGTATAGACTCAGCAACCCACGATATACGGTTCGTTTTTCTCCCTATAGGTTGCTGATTTAAGTTAAGCAAAATATAAAAAGGACTTCTAATATGACAATGGTTCATCATTCTGATGAGGCAAGCTCCCCTGATCATTTACAACGGAAATTAAATAATCGCCATCTACAAATGATTGCAATTGGCGGTGCAATTGGAACCGGCTTATTTATGGGCTCGGGCAAAACCATCTCCCTCGCAGGTCCTTCAATCCTCGTTATCTACATGATAATTGGTGGCATGTTCTTTTTTCTGATGCGTGCATTGGGTGAACTACTGCTTGCCAACTTACATTACAAATCATTTGTCGATATGGCTTATGATTTGATCGGACCATGGGCTGGCTATTATATAGGCTGGACTTATTGGTTAGGCTGGGTACTGGTCGGTATTGCTGATTTGTCTGCGGTCATTAACTATTTAAGTTTCTGGCTGCCCGAAGGTGCCAGTTTCTCACCCATGCAACAAGCCATGATTAGTTCAGGCTGTGTACTATTCATTTTAGGGCTTAACCTTCTTACCGTTAAGCTATTTGGTGAAGTTGAATTTTGGTTCGCACTCATTAAGATTTTAGCCATTATTGGCCTAATCGGAGTAGGTGGCTACATGATTTTTACTCATTTCCAAGCTCCGCATGGTGAGGTTGTGAGTGTAAGTAACGTGTGGTCTCATGGCGGCATATTTCCAAAAGGTGTAAGTGGATTTTTGGCAGGTTTTCAGATTGCCGTGTTTGCCTTCATTGGCGTTGAATTGATTGGTACAACGGCTGCTGAAACGAAAGATCCAGAGAAAAATCTACCGAAGGCAATTAACGCGATTCCTGTACGTATTATTTTATTCTATGTGTTGGCACTCTTTGTGGTGATGTCTGTAACTCCTTGGGATCACATTCGTGCAGATAAGAGCCCGTTTGTTGAGTTGTTCTTAAATGCAGGTATTCCTATTTCAGCCATCATCATGAACTTGGTTGTACTGTCTTCGGTGATGTCTTCAATGAACAGCGGTGTGTTTTCAACCAGTCGTATGCTGTTCGGTTTATCGAAAGATGGTCAGGCGCCAAGTGCATTGGGGCGTTTATCAAAACGTGCCGTACCTTCAAATGGTTTAATCTTCTCATGTATTTTCATTATGGGTGGGGCAGTGCTTCAGTACTTTGTTCCAAACACGATGGAAGCATTTACTTTGGCAAGTTCACTCTGTGTGATTCTCTTTATTAGTGTATGGCTTCTGATCATGGCATGCTATTTACGTTACCGTAAGTTAAGTCCAGAGTTACATGCTAAATCGACCTTTAAAATGCCGGGTGGGGTGTTGATGGCGTATGTTGTCATTGCATTCTTCTTGTTCACTTTAGTGATTTTGGCACTAGAGCCAGATACATTAAAAGCGGTATACGTGAGTCCAGTATGGTTGGTAGTTTTAAGCGTTACGTATTTTGTGTTCTATAAGCCACGTATCAAAAAATTAGACCAAGAACTCGTTTAATGAACTATAAATGATTTCAAAAAAAGCCAATCATAAGTGATTGGCTTTTTTATTTAGGCTTTTTAATCAACCAACAAATGCTGATATTTATCGGCTTGTTTACGCAAATAGTCCCAAACTAACTTAATGCGCGGTTCATGTTGTAAATCAACAAAGGTCAGCATCCAAAACGTATGGGTAAAGCGAACTTGTTGCTCTAGCACCTCTTCAAGTTCCTGTTTATCATCTGCCAAAAACTTGGGCAAAATCGCAAGTCCTGCACCCGCACTTACCGCAATTTGCTGGGCCAAAATACTGCTGCTACGGAAGTTGGCATTCAGCTTCAAAGGTAAACGTTCTAAACAGTACAGCTCAGGGCTATACACCAGATCATCAATATAGTTCACAAAGCGATGTTGGGTTAAATCTTCTAAGGCTCGGATAGGCGGGGTTTGGGCCAGATAGTTTTTGCTACCATAAATTTTTAAACAATAATCTGATAATCGCGTAATGATGTAAGGGCCAGACGTAGGACGATCAATTGACACCACAATATCTGCCTCACGGTGTGAAAGCTTAATCATTTTTGGCACTGGAATTAGGTCGATGGTGAGTAGTGGGTATTGAATCGAGAACTCAGCCAGTAAGCGAGCTAAAAACGCAGTACCAAAACCTTCAGGTGTGCCAATTCGCACACGACCTTGCAAAGGTTGATGTGGTTTTTCAATTTGTAAGAAAGCTTGTTCCATTTGCTCAACTCGAGGAACAAGTGCCATTCCTTCGAGTGTCAGCTCATAACCCGTCGCTTCACGCTTAAACAGCGTTGTACCCAAAGCAAGTTCTAGGGCCTGAATCCGTCTAGCCACCGTACTGTGCTCGACACCAATAATACGTGCAGCATTGGTCAAGGTTTTAGTCCGAGCTAAAACCAGAAAAAAATGTAGATGATCCCAATCCACTTTCATTTTTGTTGTCATCCTTGTGCATATTTGCACAACAATCGTGCATGAATTTCCGTTGGTGGTCAAAGTTTTCTTTGCTAGTCTCAATTGAAACTGGAATAAAGAAAATACATAGATAAGTATTTTCTAATAATTGAACACAATAAAAATATGGCCTACGGAGAGGTTATGAACACAATCCAAAAAATCGAATTGGAAACCGCTAAATTACTCATTAACGGAAATTTTATCGAATCTGAAACACAGGAATGGCAAGACATTGTTAATCCTGCGACTCAGGAAGTGATTGGTCGCGTACCATTTGCAACGGTTAAAGAAGTTGACGCTGCTATTCAAGCTGCACAAGATGCTTTTGCTTCTTGGCGTCAGACTCCAATTCAGGCACGTATGCGCATCATGCTTAAGTTACAAGACTTGATTCGTGCCAACATGAAAGAAATTGCACAAGTACTAACGGCTGAACAAGGCAAAACTTTGGCCGATGCTGAAGGCGATATTCAACGTGGTTTAGAAGTGGTTGAACATGCCTGTTCGGTCGGCACTTTGCAAATGGGTGAATATGTTGAAGGTGTTGCGCGTGGTGTAGACACTTACACATTGCAGCAACCTTTGGGTGTTTGTGCGGGTATTACGCCGTTTAATTTCCCAGCCATGATTCCGCTTTGGATGTTCCCAATGGCAATCGTGTGCGGCAATACATTTGTTTTAAAACCATCAGAACAAGATCCGTTATCAACCATGATGCTGGTTGAACTTGCGATTCAAGCAGGTATTCCGGCAGGTGTGCTGAACGTTGTGCACGGCGGTAAAGAAGTGGTTGACCGTTTGTGTACCCATAAAGATATTAAAGCGATTTCATTTGTAGGTTCAACTGCGGTTGGCACACATGTTTATAACCTTGCAGGACAACATGGTAAACGCGTGCAGTCGATGATGGGTGCAAAAAACCATGTTGTGGTCATGCCTGATGCCAATAAAGAACAAACCTTAAATGCTTTGGTGGGTGCAGCGTTTGGTGCGGCTGGGCAACGTTGTATGGCATTGTCTGTTGCAGTCATGGTTGGCGACAGCAAACAGTGGATTCAAGAGCTAGTCGAAAAAGCGAAGACTTTAAAAGTAAATGCAGGCCATGAGCCAAATACTGACATTGGTCCAGTGATTTCAAAACGTGCTAAAGCGCGAGTGCTAGACTTAATTAATAGCGGTGTTGAGCAAGGTGCAGAGTTGCTACTCGATGGTCGCGATGTTCAAGTTCAAGGCTATGAATCGGGCAACTTCGTGGGTGCAACGATTTTTAGTGGCGTAAATACCGACATGCGTATTTATAAAGAAGAAATCTTTGGTCCTGTCCTTTCAATTATTTGTGTAGACACACTTGATGAAGCGATTGCGCTTATCAACGCCAACCCATTTGGTAACGGTGTAGGTCTATTTACACAAAGCGGTGCGATTGCACGTACTTTCCAAAACTTAATTGATATTGGTCAAGTTGGTATCAATATTCCAATTCCTGTGCCAGTGCCTTTCTTTAGTTTTACCGGTTCAAGAGGTTCGAAACTGGGTGATTTGGGGCCATACGGCAAACAAGCTGTGCAGTTCTATACTCAAACCAAAACCATTACCAGTCGCTGGTTTGAAGATAGCCATGAAGTTGGCGGTGTAAATACAACAATTAGTTTACGTTAAGGGGATCACGGATGAATATCGCCTTTATCGGTCTAGGCAATATGGGCGGCAAAATGGCCCATAACCTACTTAAAGCCGGACTCAATGTTTATGGATATGACCTCAGTGAAGTTGCGATTCAGCACTTCGCCGAGGCAGGTGGGGTGGTGTGTGATAGCCCACAGGATGCAGCTAAACAAGCAGATGTGGTCATTACCATGTTGCCTGCGGCAAAGCATGTTAAAGAAGTTTACTTAGGTGAAAATGGTGTTTTAGAAGTACTAAAAGCAGGTAGCTTATGCATTGATAGCAGTACCATTGACCCACAAACCATTAAAGACATTGCTGCTGCTGCGCATAGTAAAAATATTAAAATCTGTGATGCACCCGTCTCTGGTGGAACCATTGGTGCTCAAGCAGGAACCTTAACCTTTATGGTGGGTGCCGATGATCAAACCTTTAATGAAGTAAAACCTGTACTTAGCCACATGGGTAAAAATATAGTTCATTGTGGTGATGTCGGCGCAGGTCAAATTGCCAAAATCTGCAATAACCTGATTTTAGGTATTTCAATGGCTGCTGTTGCCGAAGGTATGGCGCTGGGTGTGAAGCTAGGTATTGACCCACAAGCATTGGCAGGCGTCATTAATACTTCAAGCGGTCGTTGCTGGAGCTCGGACGTATGTAACCCATGGCCGCATATTAATGAAAATGCGCCAGCATCTCGAGGTTACCAAGACGGCTTTGCAACTCAGCTGATGCTAAAAGATTTAGGACTCGCTGTCGAAGCGGCAGGCCAAGTCAAACAGCCAGTCGTATTAGGTGGCATGGTGCAACAGCTGTATCAGCAAATGTGCATGCGCGGTAATGCCAATCTCGATTTTTCGAGCATTATTCAGCAATCCCTGCCACAAGAGGCATAACGGTAAAGCCATAGGATGGCTTTAAACACATAAACCCTGTCGTGAATAACAACAAATCCGGACTGAGGGAAAAGATATGATGGATTATCAAAATGCTGCACAGACTTTCGATTTGGAAAGCACTGCAAAACAGATGTTATCAGGTTCACTTGATGCCTTAAATGCTTGTTATGAATGCTGTGATCGACACGCAGATGGCGACAAAATTGCACTGTATTGGCAAGGAAAAGATGGACGAAAAGAGCAATATACCTTCCGTGAATTAAAAGAGTGGTCAAGTCAGTTTGCCAACTTTCTAAAATCACAAGGTGTAAAAGCAGGCGACCGTATTTCAGGTCTATTACCAAGAACACCTGAATTGATCGTGACTATTTTTGCAGCTTGGCGAATTGGTGCAGTCTATCAACCACTCTTTACTGCGTTTGGCCCAAAAGCGATTGAGCACCGTATTCAGCTTGCACAAAGTAAGCTGGTGGTGACCGATATGGGCAACCGTAGCAAGCTTGATGAAATTGAAAATTGCCCTGCAATTGTGACTGTCGCCGACGCACAAGGTACTCCCCTTAAAGCAGGCGATTTTAACTTTTGGAATGAAGTAAAACAGCAGTCTGATCAATGTGATTTGGTTATGCGTAGCATCCAAGATCCTTTCTTATTGATGTTTACTTCAGGCACTACAGGGCCAGCTAAACCATTGGAAGTGCCATTAAAAGCACTAATTGCCTTTGGTCGATATATGCAAGATGCCATTGGTTTAACCGAAGAAGATTCGTTTTGGAATATTGCCGATCCGGGTTGGGCGTATGGTCTGTACTATGCGATTACTGGGCCGTTATTCTTGGGTCACGCTACTTTGTTTTATGAAGGTGGTTTCAGCACAGATAGCTTATGCCAAATTGTGAAAGATTATAAAGTTAACAACTTGGCAGGTGCACCAACGGCTTACCGTATGATGATGGCGGCTGATCCAGCACAAATGACGCCGTTAAAAGGGCAGTTCCGTGTAGTGAGCAGTGCAGGCGAACCACTGAATCCAGAAGTAATACGTTGGTTTAAACAAGTGCTTGATGCTCCGATTTATGACCATTACGGACAAACTGAAGTGGGCATGGTGGTGTGTAATCATCATGGTTTAAAACATGAAATTCATGCTGGTTCAGCAGGTTTCCCAAGTCCGGGCTATCGCGTTGCTATTGTCAATGAACAAGGTGAAGAACTTCCGCCAGATACACCGGGAATTTTAGCAGTCGACATTAGCCAGTCTCCAATGATGTGGTTCGGCGGCTATAAAGAAAGTCGCAAATCGCCCTTCATTGGTCACTACTATTTAACTGGCGACACTGCTGAGCTTCATGCCGATGGCAGCATGAGCTTTGTAGGTCGCAGTGATGATGTAATCACTACATCGGGCTATCGGATTGGGCCTTTCGATGTAGAAAGCGCTTTACTCGAACATGATGCAGTGGTTGAGGCCGCAGTGATTGGTGTGCCTGACCCAGACCGTACCGAAGTGGTTAAGGCATTTGTAATTTTAGCTGCGGATGCTCAACCTTCCGATACACTTGCTGAACAACTCAGCCAATTTGTGAAAAAACGACTTTCTGCACATGCTTACCCACGTTTAGTTGAATTTGTGAGTGAATTACCTAAAACTCCAAGTGGTAAAATTCAGCGCTTTTTATTGCGTAATCAAGAAATTGCTAAACAACAAGCTAAAGCAGGGTAAAGGAAATAATAATGCAATTTACCGAAGAACAATTACTCATTCGTGATATGGCGAAAAGTTTCGCCCAAGAACAAATTAAGCCTAATGCCAGCGATTGGGACCGAGATGGAACTTTCCCAAAAGAAACGCTGACTCAAATGGGGCAACTGGGTTTTATGGGTATGCTTGTTTCAGAGCAATGGGGCGGTTCAGATACGGGTAACTTAGCCTATGTATTGGCTCTTGAAGAAGTAGCGGCAGCAGATGGCGCAACCTCAACCATTATGAGCGTACACAACTCGGTTGGCTGTGTGCCTATTTTAAAATTTGGTACCGACGAGCAAAAAGAGCGTTTTTTAAAGCCTTTGGCGCAAGGTGAAATGATCGGTGCTTTTGCTTTAACTGAACCACATACTGGCTCAGATGCGGGAGCCATTAAAACCCGAGCGTTGAAAGATGGCGACGATTATATTTTAAATGGTGCTAAGCAGTTTATTACCTCTGGTAATAATGCTGGTGTCATTATTGTGTTTGCGGTGACCGACCCGAGTGCAGGTAAAAAGGGTATTAGTGCATTTTTAGTCCCACGCGAGTCACCGGGTTACGAAGTGATTCGTGTTGAAGAAAAACTGGGTCTGCATGCGTCGGATACCTGCCAAATTGCGCTGACAGATGTACGCATCCATAAAAGTCTCATGCTGGGTAAAGAAGGTGAAGGTCTGAAAATTGCTCTCGCCAATTTAGAAGGTGGACGTATTGGTATTGCTGCACAAGCAGTCGGTTTAGCACGTGCGGCACTTGAAGAAGCGACCCGTTATGCCAAAGAACGTATTACTTTTGGAAAACCAATTTTTGAGCATCAAACCATCGCGTTTCGCCTTGCTAGCATGGCAACTGAAATTGAAGCAGCGAGACAACTGGTTCACTACGCTGCGCGTTTAAAAGAAGCAGGTCAACCATGTCTCAATGAAGCTTCAATGGCCAAGTTATTTGCTTCAGAAATGACTGAACGTGTGTGCTCGAGTGCGCTACAAGTGTTTGGTGGTTATGGCTATCTCAGAGACTTCCCAATTGAACGTATCTATCGTGATGCACGTATTTGCCAAATTTACGAAGGTACGAGTGATATTCAGCGTTTAGTGATTGCACGTAGTCTATAAAATCAGAACAAGGAATGAATAATGCAGTGGCAAGGTATTTTATTAGAAAAGCGTAATGGGGTTGGACTGATTACATTAAATCGCCCTCAAGCGCTCAATGCTTTAAACAGCGAATTAATTAGTGAAATTAATCAGGCATTAGATCAGCTCGAAAAAGACCGTGAAATTGGTTGCATCGTATTGGCAGGTTCTGAAAAAGCTTTTGCCGCAGGGGCCGACATTAAAGAAATGGCTGATTTGGCATTTCCTGATATTTATTTTGATGACTTTTTTCATCTTGCAGACCGTATTGCACAGCGCCGTAAACCTCTAATTGCAGCGGTGAGTGGCTATGCATTGGGTGGTGGCTGCGAATTAGCACTGATGTGTGACTTTATTTATTGTGCTGACAACGCCAAGTTTGGTTTGCCTGAAGTGACTTTAGGCGTAATTCCGGGCATTGGCGGTACACAGCGTTTAACCCATGCCATTGGTAAAGCCAAAGCAATGGAAATGTGCCTTACCGCTCGTCAAATGGGCGCTGTAGAAGCAGAGCAAAGTGGTTTAGTTGCACGTGTGTTTAGTAAAGAAGAATTACTTGAACAAACCTTGCAAGCCGCTGAAAAAATCGCAGCACGCTCTTTAACTGCAAACATGATGCTTAAAGAAACCATTAACCGCGCTTTTGAGGTGAACCTCACTGAAGGCTTACGTTTTGAAAGACGTATGTTCCATTCAATATTTGCAACATTTGACCAAAAAGAAGGAATGCAGGCGTTCGTTGAAAAACGAAAACCAAATTTTAAAAATCAATAAGAGATCAATAAAATGAATACAGAAAATCACTTAATGATTGAGCAACAAGGTAAGTTGGGCATGATTACCTTAGACCGTGTGACTCATCTCAATGCATTGTCGCTAGATATGATTAAAAGTATTGGTGCCCAATTGGAACTGTGGCGAAATGATGCGGCTGTTCAGGCAGTATTAATTAAGTCAAATAGCCCAAAAGCCTTCTGTGCAGGTGGAGATATCCGCTATCTCTATGACAGTTATAAAAATGGCACGGCCGATTACAAAGGCTACTTTAGTGCCGAATATAAAATGCTAAATATACTGCGTGAATATGAAAAGCCAATCATTGTTGTGCTTGATGGCTATGTATTAGGTGGTGGTTTTGGCTTGGCTCAGGCTTGCCACATTGTGGTGAGCAGTGAAAAGTCCAGATTTGCCATGCCTGAAACAGCGATTGGCTTTTTCCCAGATGTTGGTGCAACTCATTTCCTTTCTCGCCTTGATGATATTGGTGTTTATATGGCCATTACGGGTGAGCAGATCAGCAGTAGTGATGCGCTTTACCTCGATTTAATTGACTACCATGTGCCAAGCGAGCAGTTACAAGCTTTGCAAGATGCTCTCGTTGACGCGCCAAGTTTAAGCAAAGAGGGAATTGAACGCATCATTACCCGATTTATTACTCGCCCTGCCGAAAGTGAACTCAAACAATTGGCGGAAGGTATCCGTAAACACTTCGGATATCAGCATTTAGATGAAATCGAGCAAAGTCTTGAAAATGAACAAGATGAAAGCTTAAAAACTTGGGCAAGTAAGATGTTCAGCATTTTGCAGCAGCGCTCATTTATTGCCAAACAAACCAGTTTAAAACTGCAACATTTAGGTCGAGGGCTCTCTTTACCTCAGTGCATGCAGCTTGAACGTGATTTACAGGATATCTGGTTTGAGCATGGTGACTTTATTGAAGGTGTGCGTGCTCTCATTGTCGATAAAGACAAACAACCACAGTGGCAAGAACGTAATTCGAAATTTGAGCCAATTTTAGAAAAATTGAGCTAAACCGAATTACAAAAATATAAAAAGCTTAAGGAGATAAAGCGAGACCTGAAAATGCTTATGGTCAGGGTTGGTCATAAGCATAAAAAAGATAAAACAAGAAAATCTAAAAAGGATATTACGATGCAATCAATACATGGAAACGGTTCAAATACTAAAAAGTCGTCACATCGATTAGCAGGTATCTCTAGCATGGTCGGCACCACCATTGAATGGTATGACTTTTTTATTTACGGTGCGGCAGCAGCGCTCATTTTTAATAAGCTATTTTTCCCTAACTTAGATGCACTTACCGGCGTGCTTGCTGCATTTGCCACCTATGCCGTTGGATTTATTGGAAGACCATTAGGCGGCTTAGTCTTTGGTCACTTTGGTGACAAGATTGGCCGTAAATCGATGTTGCTACTGACCTTGATGCTCATGGGGATCCCAACCGTACTGATTGGCTTATTACCGACTTATGAATCAATTGGATATTGGGCTGCGATTGGCTTGGTTGTCTTGCGATTCATTCAAGGTATGGCAATGGGCGGTGAATGGGGCGGTGCTGTACTGATGGCCGTTGAACATGCACCCGAAGGCGGTAAAGGGTTTTGGGGAAGCTTGCCTCAAGCTAGTACAGGTGGTGGCTTAATGCTAGCCTCAATCGCGTTGGGTCTGGTGTCGTTATTACCTGAAGAAGCGCTGTTTAGCTGGGGTTGGCGTTTACCATTTCTTGCCAGTATTATTTTACTGGCAGTAGGTTGGTATATTCGTGTAAAAGTGCCAGAGTCACCAGATTTCGAAAAAGTAAAACAACAGTCTGAAGAAGTCAAAGTTCCTGCTTTACAGGTTTTTAAAAACCATCCAAAGCAACTCATCACTATTATTTTGGCTCGCGCTGCCGAAAATGCATGGGTCTATATTGCTTCAACATTTACATTGGCTTATACCACTGCACAACTTGGAATTCCACGCCAAGACATTTTATTTGCCACCATTTGCGGCGCAGCCGTGATTTTATTTATGACGCCGTTATGTGGACATTTGTCAGATAAAGTCGGCCAACGCAATATGTTTATGTTTGGCCTATGCATACTGGCGCTTTACTGCTATCCATTTTTTACCATGCTCAATACAAAAGATCCGGTATTAGTGTGGACAGCAATTGTTTTAGCAATTGGCGTTGTGTTCCCAATTATGTACGCACCACAAGCTCAGCTTTTTGCCCGTCAATTTCCGGCAGAAATTCGATATAGCGGAATCTCGATTTCGGTACAGTTGGCTGGTGTATTAGGTGGTGGTTTGGCACCGATGATTGCTACTAAATTGTTGAGTGTCGGGCAGGGTAATCCATATCTAATTATGCTTTATATTGGAAGTATGGCTGTAGTCGCAATTATATCGACGTCATTTATGCCGCGCGATTGGAGTGCTAAAACGGATGAAACTTATTATAAAAAGTCGAATTTAAATTTAAAAACCAAAATTGATTAATAGGTATTAATGTTTCTTAATCGTATTGCTACCTAACTATATAAAAATTGAGACTCATGCCAAAAATAGTATGAGTCCCAAATAAGAAATTAAACATCAATCAAGCATGCAAACATCGCATATCCATCAATAACCATGGGAGGGCCTGCACGATGAGCACGAAAACCCGCAGCACGTAATAACCGTTCTACCCCCAGAGGAGAGGTGGTAATGAGTTGTTTTGCACCTTGTTCTCTTGCAAAGTTGATAGATTCTTGCAGAATTGCAATAGAGACGGGTGATGACACAGCTTGACTAGCTGAAGATGGCGGATTCGAGAAATCTACGGCTGAGAATCTTGATAACTCCCAAATTTCTGGTGAGCAAGGAATAGGCATTCCATTAAGTAATTGAGGAAATATCTCACCAAGTAAATAAGGTTGAGTAGTCGGTAGTAATCTGGCACAACCAATAATATTAGATTCTCTATCTTGAGCGACGACATAGGCGGTATCGACTTTGTCAAACTGATCTAGTTCTTCATTATTAGGACAGTTCAACTCCCAACCTAAATATTCAACAAATACCCTATAGCGGTAATTTTTAAATTTAGTATATAGGCCTTCTGAAAAATTATTTTGAAATCCAGCAATAACATTCATTACAAGTGCTTCCACTTATTTTTCAAGTGACTTTACTTAACAGGTGGGGAAGCGGTAACTGTAAGAATTTACAGGTTTCTAAGAGAAATATGGGGTTAATTTAGCCTTTGTCTGAGTTGTATTGATGTGGGCATAAATGAACTGTTCCCAGAACAAAGTATCGATTTTCTTTTCAATTAGTGTTTCAGTAACTTCAAATCCAATATCTGTACCAGATACATCAACAAGCATAATATTGCTTCGAGGCAGTCCAATTCTTTTTATACTCCTGATGCCATTGTACTCAATAAATTCCCAATCCCATCCCGTACTTAAAGCTGGGGTCAGTGATGTTGCCCATTCAGTAAAACCATAATAGAGAATTTGAGAATCTTCAATTTGTGTTGATTCAACAATAGATATGAGATGTTGGAGTGGATAGTTCATGAGCTGGTTTTCATTCAGTCGAATAAAACCATCTGCTGATATTGAGAAATGAGGGGGGATGGTGACCATGCTACCTGTTCAAGTGACTTGAATTGGGGTTCAATGGATAAATAACATAAATTATTGCCAATAAAATACTGTTATGTTTAACAGGTTAAATGTAATTGTATGGCATACACCGTTAAGCTGTTCTTACTAGAGAGTTATTCAGCCTTTAAGGCTTACTTATGAAAAAACGAGAATTTTGTAGTTTTAATATGCAAAATGCCTTTTAAAAAATGCTAGATAGATTGGAGTTGTTGTAGATCTTTTAGTATGCATAAAGTCTTATTGTTAAAATAATAATCCTAAGTAAGGTGAGTTATAATGTAATTGCTTGATTTATTAAATTATTAAAGGTGTGTTTAGTTTCTTTGTATAATAATTGGTGAAATTATATCGGCTAGATAGGGGATAGAAAATATTGTTTAATTAAATTAATGAAAACTGAATATTAATAATAATTAATAGATCTTCTGATCTTTTTTAAAATACTTATTTTTTGGAATAAAATGCATCCTGTAAAATTTAATTTTTCAAGCATAATCCGCACATGGAATATAACAACCTTAGAAGCTCTCATAAATTTAGTTTGTCTGAATAATTTGTAACTATATTTGGCTTAAAAGAGTTGTTAATTAGATGATGAATTCAAAATCTGAAATTGAGAAATCAGATAAATAAAATTAGGTATCTAAAAGCTTTGTTGAAATAAAGGTAAACGAAGAGACCTACGCTTCAATTGGATTGTTTGAATTCACAATATGCAACTGAACAAAAATGATTTGTGAATGGAGTCTAATGAGAGTAAATGGAAAATTGGCAAGAGGATTTATTATCAGAATTTCTGATCGTAAAAAATGAATACCAGCTGTTTGAGATCGTTAAATCTACAGCTTCAAAGCTTGGATTTGATTACTGTGCTTATGGTATGCAGTCGCCATTATCTATTGCTGAACCAAAAACGATTATGTTGAATAATTATCCAGAAGCATGGCAAAAGCGGTATATGGAACAGCAATATGTGAAGATAGATCCAACTGTGCAGCATTGTATGGTATCACTTCAACCTCTTGTCTGGTCGAGCCAATTTGCAAAGACACAAGAAGAAAAAGATTTCTGGGAGGAGGCACGCTCTTATGGCCTTAATGTCGGTTGGGCTCAGTCAAGCCGTGACTTTATTGGAACCAGAGGGATGCTAACACTCGCAAGATCTAATGACCAATTGTCGGAAAAAGAGCAAAAGGCGCAATATACAAATATGTATTGGTTGTCTCAAACAGTACATTCTAGCATTGCTAAAGTTGTAAATGAGGTGGAATTCGCTCAGTTTAATCTTTATTTAACGAACCGAGAAAAAGAGGCACTGCGTTGGACTGCTGAGGGTAAAACGTCAGCAGAAATTGCCCAGATTCTAGGTGTGACTGAAAGAACAGTAAATTTTCACCTCGGAAATTCAATGCAGAAGTTAAATGTGAATAATAAAATTTCAGCAGCTATCCGAGCTGTGATGTTAGGACTTTTATAAAAATATACGTATAAATAATACATTTGAATAAAGTAAATACTTGTAATATTTATATTTTAAATTAATTATTACCACAACTTATTATAAAAGCTATTTATCTGAGTTTTATTTTGAAATTAAACCAAATGGAAAAATTTAATTATATGTTATTCATGATCTTGTATGAGTGTTAAAATTAATTATATTAATTTTAAAAGTTTGTATTGGTTGTAGGAAATTATAATATTGAAATATGATTTATTTTTAAATGAATGATATGGGTAGATTGTTAAACTATACTTAAATGGCTTATTGCTATAAGAAATTAAATCTCAAAAATCAAAAACTAAAATATCAAAAAAAGAATTATACGAGCTAAGAATTCGCTGATGATTGAAAGCTTTTAGATACTTTGTTAAATACAAAAAAAGTAAAGATGAAAATAAGTTTAATATTTAATCTAATTGCAAAAATAAAAAATAGAAATGAGTAAAACAATTTATAAAAGGTGTCTAGTTTCTCGATTTTTATAAATATAGACCAACCTGTAAGCACTTACAGGTGTAATAAATGATGCCCAACCATAAAATGTAATGTGAATTTATATTTTAAACAAAAAGTATATTCATTTTTATTAAAAGCCCCGACGAGAAATGTAATTTCTAAATTAGCGAATTTTAAGGGTGCATTATAATTAATCGGAGTAAGTTATGGCTGTAATGGATACGGATAATATCATTGCAACATTGGAATCCCACGCAAATTTAAATGGAAGTAAGGTTGCTTTCGAGTATTTAGGGCGTCAATCGGGTGGTATTCAGTCTCTTACGTATAAAGATTTGAACGCTCGGGTTCAACATCAAGCTCAGGTATTAATGAATCTTGTAGACAGTGGTGATCGCGCTGTATTGCTGTTTGAGCCTGGTTTGGACTTTATCGTATCGTTCTTTGCCTGTCTAAAAGCTAAAATTATCGCGGTACCCGTCAGCCTACCTTTTAATCGTAATGGTTTTTCTAATATTTTGAATATTATGAATGACTGTGAGCCAAAAATAGTACTTACCACCAAAAAGATTCTTGAGCTATCAGGTCTGATCACATTAAAAGCTCAAAATGAAAGCTTAATATTACATGCCGTTGATGCTGAGCTACAGCGTGATTTGGTACAAAAAGATTTCCCGCTCATTACTGAAGAAGATATCTGCTTCCTGCAATACACTTCGGGATCAACAGGTTGGCCTAAAGGGGTAATTGTTACCCATAAGAATATTATGGCAAATGAAGTCATGATTGCTGAAGCTTTTGGCACACAACCTGAAGATATTGGTCTTACATGGCTACCTGTTTACCACGATATGGGGTTGATTGGCTCAGTTTTGCAAACTGTGTATGTGGGCCTGACTTGCTATGTCATGTCACCGCTAGACTTTATTCGTAAGCCTCTAAAATGGCTGCAATTTATCAGTGAAAAAGGTGTCACGATTACTGGTGGACCAAACTTTGCTTATGAATTATGTCTGCACCGCATCTCTGATGAGCAGGCTGCATCACTTGATCTGAGTCGTTTACGTGTGCTGTTTAATGGTGCTGAGCCGATCAAAGCTCACGTCATGCAATGCTTCATGGAAAAGTTCAATACTCAGTCGGAACTGAGACTAGATACTTTCTTGCCATGCTATGGATTGGCAGAAGTTACGCTTTTAGTTAGTGGTGTGACTGGTCCTCTCAATGCAATTTCAATCGATCGTGACAAGTTAAATGCCAACCTGATACAGGCCAGTCAAGATCAGACCGCCGTGCAAGTGGTGAGCTGTGGCAAGATCTCGGCACATATTGATTGCCGTATTGTCAATCCGCATACCCGTCAAGAAGTAGCGGCTCATGAAGTTGGTGAAATCTGGCTAGCAGGTGAGAGCGTTACAGCAGGTTACTGGCAGAAGCCAGAGGTCAATCAGGAAACTTTTGCGGCGACTATCATTGATGACGCTGGTCAGCCGAGTCAAGTGTACTACTTGAGAACGGGTGATATGGGTTTTGTCAAAGACGGAGACCTATATGTAACTGGCCGCCTTAAGGATGTGATTATCATTCGTGGCAAGAACTATTACCCGCAAGATATCGAGTGCTCTGTTGAAATGGCACATCCTGCTGTTCGTAAAGGCTGTGTTGCGGCAGTGAATGTTGCTGATTCTGAGGGTGTTACGGTTGTACTTGAGATCAAGAAGAAATCACTAGACAAGACTCTCAATTTTGAAGCCATTAGAACTCAGGTCAAGGAACAAGTGACAGCTGATATTGGCTTACCTGTAGAAGGTGTCTATTTACTGCATCAAGGCCGAATTAACAAAACTACTAGCGGCAAAATTAGAAGAAGAAAAATTAAAGAACAGATCGAACGCGGTCAACTGGTCTGTTTAACCCATCCAAACCGTAGAGCGGTGATTGCTCGAAACTATGTCAAAAACGGCTTAGAAGTCATCCGTGATCGTGAGCAGCGGGGGCAGCTGATTCGTTATAGCTCCAATCTTCTCAACTCAATGATCAAGGAACGTGAAGTACGCACGCTGATTTTTAATCGTCTGAAAAGTGCTTTGTTTTAACCCTTACCCTTTAATCATTTGAGTGAAAATTCATGTCACTTACATCCAATTTGCGGCAGTTTCAGTCTGCTGCTCGTCTGGAGCAAATTTTAGGCTCCGTACATGATAACAACAACGATTTTTCTTGGTCCGCTGCCATCGAGCGTGATGAGAAAGAGCAATATCCTCAGCGTGCTGTTGATTTTCTGAATGCGGTGGGTATGAACCGTTTCTACGTACCTTCAGAGCTCGGAGGTCGTATGGAAATTGGTGAAGAGTTGCTATATCTGCATCGTGTGTTGGCACGACGAGATCTAACTATCAATTCGACCTATAGCACGAACGCTTGGTCTGTGATTGTGTGGATCGGCGGTAATCCGAATCAATGCCAAAATATTGCTAGCCGAATTTTAAGTGGTGCTGCTCCAGCATTGGCTTATAGCGAGAAAGCGCATGGTGCTGACCTATTATCTAGTGAAGTGACAGCACAGCCTGCCGAGAGTAAATACATCTTAAATGGCGAAAAATGGTCAATTAACCGCGCCACTTTAGGAGACTCTTTAAGCCTGATCGCTAAAACATCGAACGATCGTGGACCACGTAGTTTGAGCGCATTCTGGCTTGATAAGCGTCATATGGCTTCTAAAGGAACCTATAGTCTGAACCGCCTACCAACAGTGGGCATGCGTGGTTTAGATATTAGTGGTATTGGCTTTAACAACGCTGAAATTCACAAAGATGCTTTGATCGGTGAAGAGGGCCAAGGGTTGGAACTTGGACTCAAAACCCTACAGATAACGCGTGCATATTGCAGTAGTTTCTCGCTGGGGGCTGGCGATACGATGCTACGCATCGCGACTGAGTTTGCCATTGAACGTGAGTTATATAACAAAAAAGTAATCAGTATTCCGTTGGTACGTGAGCAGCTCGCTACAGCCTATGCCTACCTTTTAGCAGCGGAGGTGTTATCACTCGTTGGCGCGCGCGGATTACACGTTTGTATTAATCAGTTCAGTACATGGTCGCCAATCGTCAAGGTACTGGTGCCTGAGTATGTAGAGTCACTTGCCAAGATCACTTCTTCAGTGCTTGGGTCACGTTTCTTCTTAAGAAATGCATATGCAGATGGAATGTACCAGAAAGCATTCAGAGACCATCTGATTGTTAGTGTGTTTGACGGAAGTAGCACCGTTTGTCTAGACAGTCTGAGTTTTCAGCTCAAATCAGCCAATAAAGGTCGTAGCAAAAAAGCCGACCATCTCAACCAAGCCGAAGCCAAAGCACGTTATCGCCAGTTGTATGACTTACAAGTGGAGACAGACGCTATTGATTTCCGTGGGCTTGAGATTTTCAACCGAGATGGTGATTTGGTGATGGAGTCGCTGGGGACAATCATTGAAATGCTCAACGATGCCGAAGCCACAGTAGGGTTGTCTACTGAAATGCTATCTACGCTACGTGAGCATGCAGACCGGCTTCTGGTTGAACAGCGTTCATTGGATCAAAAAATTCAGAATTACTTTTCAAACTCTGAGGAAAGCAAAGAGTTTGAAACTTTGCGTTTTAGTCTCGCTCGAGGCTACGCAGAACTGTTTGCCCGCATTGCTGTGCTGGGTTTCTGGGTCTTCAACCGTCATGGCTTAAGGACTGCTTTAAAGGATGGAGCATGGTTGATCATTTTCCTAAATGCTGCGGAAGGGCAGACATCTCCCCCTATTACGTCATTACGTGAAAGCACATTAGCAGATTTGCTAGACCGAATTTCAACCAACCACATGTTATCTGTTATCGATTTCGCATTGGCACCGCGTGATGCCAAACCAGTTAAAGAGGAGATTACCCCATGAATAAGGATAAAGTTTACTGGAGCGCGATCATTCGTACGCTAGTAGCTAAAGAGATGCGTGTAGAGCCTGAGACGATTGATCCAGAGCAGAAATTTACCAGTTATGGTCTTGATTCAATTGTTGCTTTGTCTGTGTCTGGGGACTTGGAAGATCTGACAAAACTGGAACTTGAGCCGACACTGCTATGGGATTACCCAACAATCAATGCATTGGCTGAATATCTAGTTTCTGAGTTGCAACAGGGAGTTGCTTCATGAATAACATTGCGAGTCTAGAACCAAAAATTCTGTCGCGTCATGCGATTTCTGCAGAACAGCTTGGTATTTGGTATATCCAGCGTCTTGAGCCAACTTGCAGTGCCTACAATATGGTGGTGGCTTTTGATGTGAAGGTCAACCAGCCATTAGGCAACAAGCCGATGGAGATTTTGGAAGCAGTGTTACATGATTATCCGTTACTACGTGTAAGCATGCCTGCCAATGATCAGGGTATCGAGCAAATCATTTGGGATCGTGTATATCCTAATATCATTCTCTCTGATGCTCGTCATGTTGAAGCTTCTGATTTGACGAAATTAGTCGAACAGGATACCAAGCAACCATTTGACCTAACTCAGCCACCTTTGTGGCGTATCCATTGTTATGAGCGTGGTCAGAATCACTATGTGATTGCAGTTGTGATTCATCATGCCTTAATGGATTTCTGGTCGATTGGTCTATTACTGCGTGATGTCTGCAAGCGTTTTGGACTTGTAACAGAGTCAAATGTAGTGAACGGAATCGAGTTCGCTCAATATGCAGATAAGCAGAAGAGCAACGTGATCGGTGATGCTGATGAAAGCTTACTATTTTGGAAAAATGCGTTAAAGCATGCTCCACATGTGCATAGCATTCCACTTGATTATCCACGTCCAGCTGTGCAACAGCATAAAGGTAGCTCGGTAATTTTCCGTATACCTGAGTCAGTATCGTCTGGTCTTGTAAACTTAGCGAAAGATTATGAAATTACCTTGTTCGGTCTTGTATTATCGGGCTTCTATATCCTGCTGAACAAACTATCGAATGAAAATAATCTAGTCGTTGCCACAGCAGTAGCAGGTCGACTTGAACGCTCTTTGCGCAATGCACTAGGACAGTTTGTCAATACAATTGCTCTTAACATAGACATCGATGCTGATCAGACTTTACGTCAATTTACACAGCAGGTGCAGGAACAATTAAAACAGAGTCTTAAACATCAAAAAGTTGCTTTTTCCAGAGTGGTTGAAGCTGTTTCACCAAAGCGTGATGGCAGTATTAACCCATTGGCTCAAGTTGGAATGTTCTGGGAACGTCTAGGTGGTTTGGATGAGTTTAAAGAATTACTCTTACCAATCCAGAATTCAGCTACTTTAGCCGGTCAAGACCTTACGCTAGGAAGCTTTCCGGTTCGCCAACAAGAAGGCCAACTAGATATTATGCTAGAAATGGGCGGTGAATATCAGGGTGAACTGGTTGGTGTACTGAAATACAACTCTGAAATATTTTCTGCGGAGTCTGCCGAGAATATGGTGCAACTACTACAAGTTGTACTATCGGAAATGGTGGCTCATCCTGAACGTAAGATCGTTGAGTTAGATATCGCACCTGATTATGCGAATGGCATTCAGCTAGGCTATCTACGTGGTCAGGTGACTGATTATCCTCGACATGATCTACTGGGAATGATTCTAAAGCAGATCGATGAGCGTGGTCACAATCATGCTATGACCTCTAGAGACCATGCAGTCAGCTATCATGCGTTAGGTCAGCATATTGCTGGGATTGCTGAATATTTACGTGCACATGGCATTACCAATGGGGATCGTGTAGGTCTGATGGTAGACCGCACTGTGCTATTGCCCGCGGCAGTCCTCGGAATCTGGGCGGCAGGAGCAGCATATGTACCGTTGGATCCTAGTTTCCCAAGAGAACGTTTGCATAACATCGTAGAAGATGCTGAACCTAAAGTCATCTTGACCCAAACTGACTTGATGGATGCTCTTACAGTCTCTGTACCACGTCTAGATATCAATCAAGCTGGTATTGTTCCCCTTGAGCAAGTACGCGAGACGCTTGCCTTTGGTGATACCGCTTATGTGATGTACACCTCCGGCTCGACAGGTAAACCTAAAGGCGTGCGTATTGGGCATCCTTCAATAGCTAATTTCTTGTTGTCTGTGAACGATAGGCTTCACGCAACTGCTGATATGCAGTTATTAGCAATCACGACTTATGCGTTTGATATTTCTGTTGTTGAACTATTGATTCCACTGATGTACGGCGGTGTGGTGCATGTGTGCCCACGTGAGATATCTCTAGATGGTAACCTGCTGGTTGAGTATATGCAGGCGAAGTCGATCAATGTTATGCAGGCAACGCCGTCCTCTTGGAAAATGCTTTTGGACAGTGAGTGGAAAGGTATCCCACATCTAACTGCACTTAGCGGAGGCGAAGCGCTAGATCCTGTACTCGCAGAAAAACTACTGAGCAAAGTCAGCTGCCTTTGGAATGTCTATGGCCCGACCGAGACAACTGTGTGGTCCAGTGCAGCCCACATCACCGATGCCAAATATATTGATTTAGGCGAACCAATGGCGAACACCCAGCTTTATGTTCTTGATGAACAGCAGCGATTGGTTCCACGAGGTGTTATGGGAGAGCTCTGGATTGGAGGCGATGGTCTTGCAGTCGATTACTGGCATCGACCTGAGTTGACAGATGCACAATTTAGAACTTTACCATCCCTACCAAATGCTGGTCGACTCTATCGCACCGGAGATAAAGTCTGTCTGCGAATGGATGGGCGTTTGACTCATCATGGACGTCTGGATTTTCAGGTCAAAATCCGTGGATTCCGTATTGAGCTAGGCGAAATCGAGAATGTCCTCAAACAGATCGATGGTATTACAGATGCAGTAGTCTTGGTTAAGACGACAGCCGACAACGATCAGAAGCTGGTGGCTTATGTGACCGGACATGACATTGAAATGGCTGGTTTAAAAAAGACTCTGCAAATCCATCTTCCGGCTTATATGGTGCCAAGTACGTTTATCCGATTGGATGAGTTTCCAATGACGGCTAACAATAAGTTAGATCGTAAAGCATTCCCTGAGCCAGTGTTTGAGCAGAGCAACGATTATGTTGCTCCACGCGATTCGATTGAAATCGAGTTATGTACTACCTTTGAGCAGATTTTGTCAGTCAAGCGAGTTGGTATACATGATGATTTCTTTGAATTAGGTGGGCATTCATTACTGGCTGTGAAACTTGTCAATCATCTCAAGAAGGTATTTGGTACCGAATTATCAGTTGCTTTACTTGCACAGTACTCAACTGTTGAGAGTTTGGGGGAGATCATCCGTGAAAATAAAGAAATCAAACCTTCAATCGTAATCGAACTGCGCCGCGGAACTTATGAACAGCCGCTATGGCTCTTCCATCCGATTGGTGGCAGTACCTTCTGTTATATGGAACTCTCGCGTCATCTCAACCCGAACCGTACTTTACGTGCTATTCAATCTCCGGGTCTGATTGAAGCAGATGCTGCTGAAGTGGCGATTGAAGAAATGGCGACACTCTATATTGCTGAAATGCAAAAAATGCAGCCTCAAGGGCCTTATTTCCTCGGTGGTTGGTGTTTTGGCGGTGCGATTGCATACGAGATCAGTCGTCAGTTGCGTCAAATGGGGCAGCAGGTCACAGGGATTGTCATGATCGATACACGTGCTCCAATTCCAGAGAATGTGCCTGAAGATGCTGATGATGCCATGCTTTTGTCTTGGTTTGCTCGTGATTTGGCTGTGCCTTATGGCAAAAAGCTGACGATATCAGCGCAATACTTGCGTGAATTGAGTCCAGATCACATGTTTGATCATGTTCTTAAAGAAGCTAAGGCCATCAATGTCATACCTCTGGATGCTAACCCATCAGATTTCCGACTTTACTTTGATACCTATTTGGCTAATGGCGTCGCACTTCAAACCTATTTCCCAGAGCCTGAAGATTTTCCGATCCTCTTGGTTAAAGCCAAAGATGAGTCTGAAGATTTTGGGGAAAGTCTCGGCTGGGATCATTTGATCAAAGATACGCTTACACAAGTGGATCTACCTGGTGACCATTCATCGATTATGTTCGCTGAGAACGTTGCGGCTGTGGCCAAAGCAATTGATCAGATGTACCCAATTCCTGCATAAGAAATACAAGAAGGTAGAACCACTATGGTGACCATAGAACATGCTTTCCTTATACCGGCCGAGATTGATAAGGTTTTTAAATATCTTGCAAACCCGGGCAATGATGCAAGCTGGCAATTGTCATGTAAGCATTCAGAGCTACTAGACACTACTCCGCGTGTGGGCAGCAAGTATGAACTCAATTTGAGCTTTGCTAGTCGTGAGTTGGCCTTTAAAGGTGAAATTACACATCTGGTACCGAACGAATTGTATGCCTTCCAAGTGTTAGAAGGACCGTTTTATTACAAAGGTACTTATCGCTTCAAACAGCATCCAGAAGGTACATGGATTGAATGGTTGTTTGAGGCAGAGCCGGGCGGCTTTTTTGGTGTATTTCCTAATGCACTGCTAAAAAAAATGGTTCTTGCCCAGTTCAAGAAAGATCTTGCTAATCTTCAGGCGCTAGCTCAGAAGGGTGGAACCTATGAGGCAGTGAGTACGCAAACGCAAGAGATTGAAGAGCCATCGGTAGAGGTCGAAAAAACATCGGAGAAGATTGAAGAACCATCGCCAGAGATCAAAAAACCATTGCAGGAGATCAAAGAATCATCGCAAGAGATCGAAAAACCACTTCAAAAGACTCATCTAGTGATGGAGCAATATGCGCGATGGATTCTCAGACATCGCCGTATTGTACTGACAGTGGTCATGTTCTTGACGATTGCTTTGGCATATCTTGCATCTGGCGTAAAAATTATTATTGATCCAGGCGCACTTGCACCGAATGGGCATCCTTATATCACCTCGACCAAGCTGATCGAAAAAAAATTCGGCTCCAAGTATATGGTCGTGATCGGTATTACACCGAAGCAAGGTGATATTTATCAGCCGCAAGTGTTGGAAAAAGTCAAACGTATTACCGAAGAAGTGGACAACGCCCCCGGCGTTGTTCGATCAACTATGATGAGTTTGGCTGCACGTCAAGCGAAAGGGATCATGGCTAATTCGGAAGGGTTTGATGCCAAAAAATTATTGCCGACCAGTTCAGTCACTCAGGATGATATCGATCAACTGAAAAAAGTGTTGGCAATGAATCCAACTTATATGAATTCAGTGGTGTCTAAAGATCAAAGAACTGCTGCAATTTTGCTTGAGCTTGAGGAAAGTCCAGAGGGCTTCCAGAAGATGATGGCTCCGATCAACAAAATTGTAGAAAGCGAACAATCTAAAGATATGACGCTCAGTGTCGGCGGTAATCCTGTCTATCTAGATAAAGCTGAAGATTACTCTAAGCGTATCAATATCTTGTTCCCGATTGCCGTACTGGTGATTGGATTGTTGCACTTTGAAGCATTCCGCAGCAAGCAAGGTTTGATTCTGCCACTCGTTACAGCTTTGCTTGCTGTGGCATGGGGTATGGGCATGATGGGGCTGTTCAAACAGCCGATGGATATCTTTAACTCGCCTACACCAATTTTGATTCTGGCCATTGCAGCAGGGCACGCCGTGCAGTTGCTCAAGCGTTACTATGAAGATTTTGATCGTCTGATTGCTCAAGGGATGGAACCTAAAGCTGCCAATAGCGAAGCTGTGGTGCAGTCTTTAGTTCGTGTTGGTCCAGTTATGGTGCTGGCTGGTGGAATTGCGGCGGCTGGATTCTTCTCTCTGTTGACCTTCAATATTCCGACTATTCGTTCATTCGGTATTTTTACTGGAATCGGGATCATCAGTACGCTGATCATTGAGATGACTTTTATTCCGGCACTACGCTCAATGTTGCCACCGCCTTCGGTTACCAAGGTCAAACGCAAAGGGCTACCGATCTGGGATTGGATTCCAAATCGTATTGGCGATGCCATTTTGTCAGTTCGTCCACGAATGATATTAATGACTGCGATTGCGGCAATTGGTGTTTTTCTTGCGATCGGCACGAGCCGTATTGTGGTAGATAACGATAGTCGGAATTTCTTCTCACGTGATCTTCCGATGCAGCAGGATGACAGGTTCTTGAATCAGTCACTTGGTGGCACAAACAGCCTTTATATTATGGTCGATACGAAGGTCCGTGACGGTATTGAAAACCCAGAGATCCTAAAAGCGATTGATAATACAGAGAAGTTCGCGAATTCAATTCCAGAAGTTGGTAAAACAATCTCTATCGTGGACTATATCAAAAGGATGAATCAGGCAATGAATGCCGATCAGCCACAGGCATTTCAGGTTCCTGCAACCAAAGATGTTGTTGCTCAATATCTGCTGTTGTATTCAATGTCTGGTGAGCCGACTGATTTTGAATCCTACATTGATACTACTCAGCGCTATGCCAAGATCACGATTCTTATGAAAACGGGCAGCAACCACCGTATCAAAGAAATCCTTGAGTCGCTAAAAACGTATATGGCGGCTCAATTGGGTGACAAGGCTGTAGTGAGTTTTGGTGGTGACGTGACGCAAACCATTGCTTTGACTGAAACAATGGTTTACGGCAAGCTTATGAATATCCTACAAATTTCATTTGCCGTATTCTTTATTTCAGCACTGGTCTTCCGTTCGATTTCAGCTGGACTGATTGTTCTGACACCACTTTTGTTCTCAATTCTTGCCATCTTTGGTGTGATGGGCTGGCTCGACATTCCGCTCAATATTCCAAATTCCCTTATCTCGGCCATGGCTGTAGGTATTGGTGCGGATTACGCCATTTATTTCCTCTATCGTTTGCGTGAAATCTTGCGCGAAGAAGGCGGTGATATCAAAGACGCTATTCGTAAAACATTAAGTACTGCTGGTAAGGCTTCTCTTTTTGTCGCGACTGCGGTCGCTGGCGGGGATGGCGTATTGTCCTTATCGCAGGGCTTCCACGTACATCAATGGCTGGCGATGTTTATTGTGATTGCGATGCTATTCAGTGTGTTTGCAACCTTAATTATGGTACCTACAATGATTCTAATATTAAAACCTCGTTTCATCTTTTCCTCAAATAAGAAAAGCATCCCTGTTGCACAAACTGTCGTGACAAGCCTTTTGTTAGGTACTGCGCTCACCTTTTCATTACCTAAAACATCTCATGCAGATGAAGTTCAAGACATTGTTAATCGTAGTGATGATGCCTCTAAATTCCTGACTTCAAGTGCTAGTGCCAAATTTATTTTGACTTCTAAAAATGGCGAGCAACGTGTGCGCTTGACTAAAAATATGACCAAGCTTGCTGGAAATACTCAGAACAATATGCGTTTGACCGAGTTTATCTCGCCTGCAGATGTACAGGGAACCACGACGTTATTGATTGAGAACTCAAAAGGCAGTGATAGCATGTTTGTCTATTTGCCTGCATTGAAAAAAGTGCGCCGTCTTGCATCAGCGAATAAGGGTGATGCTTTTATTGGTACGGACTTTAGTTATGGTGATGTACTTGGCTATAAGCTAAGTGACTGGAAGTACACCAAACTTGCAGATGGCAAATTTAATGGCAAAGATTGCTATATGATTGAAGCAACGCCAATTAATAATACGGTGAAGAGTGACTTTGGTTATAGCAAACGTCGCATGTGCATTCTCAAAGACAACTTTGTTACAGCAACCATCGACATTTGGGATACAGCAGGCAAGCCGTTAAAGCATATTGAGTTCACGGATATCCGTCCTTACGGCAAAGTGAAACCAAGATGGCAAGCCATGAAATCTATGGCGAAGAATCTGCAAACTCAGCATATGACACAAGTGATCGTTAATGATTTTGTCGCAGAAAAAACCTTATCGGATAAGCTTTTCTCACCGCAGAGTCTTGAAAAATGACGCAAGGTGCCTACTGGGTATTTGCATGCTGCAGTAGCTTTATGCTACTGCAGCATGCTTATGCAGATGACAGCGAAATGAGTTTTGTGAGCCAGAACTCAGCCAGACTCGATGTTTGGTCATCAGATCGTGATTTAAGTTCGTTAAAAAACATTGGGCAAGCAAGTTTCTGGTCCAATGGTACGCTCAAGTTTAACCCTGAGTTTAAGATCCATTACGACATAAATATTGGAGACGAAACAGAACATACTGTAAACCCAGATCAGGTGAGTAAGGTGAATCGCAACTTACGTGAGTTGTACGCCTCTTACAACTGGGATCAGACGTTCTATCTTGATGGTGGCCGCCAGATTGTAGTGTGGGGGAGAGCTGATGGGATTAATCCAACAGATAATCTATCGCCCCGTGACTATACGCGCCTAGTACCAGATGAGACAGATCAACGTCTTGGAAATGATGCAATCAAATTGACATATATTCCTGAATCTGGAACCAATAAATGGACTGCATTGTGGTATCCGCGTAGTCGTTCAGATGTAATTCCATTGCGTCAGATTGCTGGTGTTCAATATGACATAGACCGTAAGAGCCGACCTGCATTTGCAATGCGCTGGGATTATTCTGTAGATGGTTTAGATGTTGGTGCATCATATTTCTCGGGTTTGGACCATATGCCCGATCTGTCACTGCAGTCGTTATCTCCAACAGGAGCAACTTTACAACTGAAAAATAATCCTATGACCGTCTATGGATTTGATTTCAGTTATAACTATAACGATATCGTATGGCGAGGTGAAGCAGCCTATACCCACACTGATTCAGAAGGTAGTGAAGATCTTACGCACAAAAAAAATAATCTGACTGTAGTCATCGGTCCAGAATTAGCATTGAAGAATTCCACCGTGAGTTTAGTAGGTGTCTATAAACATACGGAGGACTTAAGATCTGCCGATAGTCTAACAAATCCATTATTGAGAGAAGTTTACCGTTATCAGCAAACCATCAGTAACCAATATGAGCGTGATCAATATGGAGCTATGCTGCGCTATGCACTTAACCTCATGAATGACAATCTAAAGTTAGAAGTAACAGGTTTCTATTTTGCACCAGAGCCCAATGAGATGTTGAGAGTTCGTATTAATTACAACCTTAATGATCATTGGCAATTGAATGCAGGTGGCGATCGATTCTGGGGCAGAAATGATACGGTGTTAGGACAATTTAGAGATAACAGTCTGGTGTATGCCCAGGTTCGATATAACTTTTAAGATAATTCGCTCCAAAACAATGCTGGAGTTTGCAGTCCCTAATTAAGGTGATTTATGAATAATTTAAATAATGCAAAAAAAGATAATTTTTCACGGAAGACCATATTAGTAACAGGTGCAGCAGGTTTTATTGGCAGCAGATTGATCGTTGAACTTCTACGAGAAGGTCATCAGGTGATTGCTGCACTACGCAATGCGGCAACTAAGAAAGACAAGCTATTAGGTTTCATTGCAACACAAGGGCTGACAGATCCATCTATTTCTTTTGTTGAATATGATTTAAGTCATGACTTTAAGTTGGACTCTCTACTAACGGATGCTCAAACAAAGATCCATGTTGTTTATCATCTTGCAGCATCATTTAATTGGGGCATTAGCAAAGCTGAAGCTCAGCGTACGAATGTAAAATCAGGACTTGCTCTGATTGAATGGGCTGCGACATTGAAGCAGCTTGAGCGATTTATCTGGATTGGTGGATATCGAGTCGCTACTCCACCGCGAGAGTCTGCTGATGATTTGTATTATAAATATGGTGGTTACGAAGCTTCGAAAATTTTAGGGCATCAGGCTTTTATTGAGACATGTAAGCGTTTAAATGTGCCATGGACCGCAATAAATCCGGCGACAGTCATTGATGGTTTTTATACTTATGGTGATATGCAATATATTGGTATTGCCGAAATGATTGATAAGTTATATCAAGGACGTCTGCTGGCGCTGCCTGATGGGAGTGATACATTCCTACCACTCTGCAATATGCAATATATCGTGAGCTTTCTCATCCGAACGATATCTTTTCCTGAGACTATTGCTCAGGAGTATGTGTTACTTGATCCTGCGACACCTAAATGTCATCGTCTAGTTAACCTAGCTGCTGAGCACTTAGGGGTTAGCGCACCACATTTGCAAATACCTAAAGTTCTGCTCGAGAAATTACCTGAGGTATTGCTTGGTGGCTCAAAAGAGCAGCTCGCTTTCATTTCTAATGAAAACTATCATGTCGCTGAGACAGAAAAGATAGCTGTTAAGATGGGTATCGCAGACCTAATCAATACCAGTCCTTATTTTTCTCGTTGGATTGATCGTCTGGTACTTACACGTTTTGGTCGTATGCAAGCTCCAACGCCTAGCTGTTTCAGCTATCAGAATCGATATTGGACAGAAATTTATACTAAACAACCGGTTGGTTCAGAAAAATCTTCTGCATTATTTTTACACGGTATTCCATTCGATAGCACATGTTGGTTCCCAATAATTAATAAAATCACCTATGATCAGGTCGCTATGATGGACCTACCTGGACTTGGGCGTTCAGGTAGTTATGAGGTGATGGAAGATAACAATCATCAGTTTATTGATAATGCTGCAAAGCTTTTAGCACCAAATAGTGTTGTTATTGCTCACTCGTTAGGATGTTTATTTGCATTGAGTCTTGCGCAGAAATATCCAAATAAAGTTGCACGTCTTATCCTTATATCGCCTTATTTCGTGCAGGCACAGGCCGCAAAAATATTTCAAATACAAACGATCTCTAATCTAATTTTCCGTTTTGTATCGAAAGATAAGATTGCTAAAAATCTGCATCCAGACGGGCAAAAAAATCTATCTGTTGGTTATGCGATGGATTCATTACGCCGGGTGTCGGTAGCCAAGCATATTAGTGGGTATATGCATCGTATTAGTTTGCCTCAGCAGAGAGTATCTCAAACAGCTTTGTTAAACGAGCTTGGTTCTAAAGTTGAAATAATTGTTGGAGAGAAGGACCCAATTGTTACTAGAATAAGTCCTAATATTCCTGTACATATCATTGCTGGCGCAGGCCATAATCCGCACGTTACCCATGTAGAAGCGGTTTATGATTACCTCACACCAGTTCTAACCAAATATATTAGCACCACAGCACAGCTCAGTGATGTCTGATATTTCCAAAGTACAGGTGTATGTCTGCCCAGTTTCACGGGTGCCACAAAACCACTTAATATTGAGTCATTATCTCAGCTTTCTCAATACGGCAGAAAAGTTGAGATATGATCAATATCATCCTTATGCTGCACGTCTTTTCTTAATCTCTCGTGTCTTAACGAGGTCTGTTTTAGCAGATAAGTTGGGTATTTCACCCCATGAGGTCAACATTCAATTACAACCTAACGGCAAACCTTTTATACAAGGCAATAAAGCTGTTTATTTCAATCTTAGTCATTCAGCAGACGTTATTGTTCTTGCGGTGACTGAAGAAGGGGAAATAGGAGTCGATGTTGAACGGGTGGACCGTGAGTTCGATTGGATGCGTGTCG